>NZ_KB906507.1:0-115594 GCF_000381445.1 Thioalkalivibrio sp. ALE22 | reverse complement strand
GGCTTGTGGGGTTGGTGCCCCCTGTTCCCCGATCCTGCGTTGCGCCGCTTGCGGGTAGAACCACTACCCGCTGCACGACGCGCCTTGTCTCGGAACGTTTGTCTCGAACAACTGGGGGGCACCAACGCGGACGTGCGATTCAATCAGTGTCTCCTAAGGCATTTTTCACCACAGAGAGCGCGGAGGGCACAGAGAACTGCAAAAGCCGGGTTACAGGAAGTAGGGAAGGACGCTGGAAGGAATAACAACGGCCGGATCGATTCTTCCGGCATCACTCATCTCGGAGGCAAGCCTTCCGGGGCAAGGCGACTCGCCGAAACCCTGCGAGCCCCAGGCCCTCCAGCCCATCATCCCTTCCAACCTTCAAACCTTCCTGTAAACCGCCCTTGCCCTTCTTCGTGCCTTCGTGCGCTTCGTGGTGCCAAACGCCCTTGACCTCGTGAGAGGCGGGATCCGAATCAGCCCAGTAGCGCATCCAGCGGGTTGTCGGTCGGCAGCGGGCGCATGCGGCCCTCGCGCAGCTCCTGCGCGACGCCCTGCAGGGAATGGCGGCGGCTGGCGCCCTGGTCGAGCGACAGGAAGAGATAGCCGCGCGTGGCCTCGCCGCGCCACACGAGGCCCATGCGGTGCAGCTGCCCGCTGGCCTTGTCGACCAGTTCGAACCACTCGCCGGTGCGCATCCGGCTGGCATCGAAGACCCAGGGGTCGTCGAGATCGGTCAGCAGATCCGGGTCGTCGTCCTCCAGGCGCGTGGCGCGACGCGCCTGGATGCGTGCCTGCGGGTCGAAGCGCGGCTCATCGGCCGCGGCACGGATACGCTGCAGGTGCGCCTGCCCGAGGTGCTGGACCACCGCCTTGATGCGCGCCTCGTCGGCACCGTGCTCGCGGGCGGTGGCGACGATCTTCTGCACCAGCGGATTGACCTCCTGCGGGGTGACCCCGTTGCAGATCGCCCGCACCACCTCCTGGACCTCGGCGTCCAGGACCTGCACGGCCGCCTCGTCCACGGCCAGCAGGTCTTCCCAGGCCTCGGCGATCTGCTCGGCGGCGCGTTCCGGCAGCTCGGCACCGGTCTCCAGCACGCATACGGTCAGGGTGCGTCGGGCCCGGGCGGCGCGTTCCTTCTCGCACATCGGCTCGGCGAGCGCGCGCGCCCGCGTCTGCCAGTGTGCGTCCTGCTCCGCCAGGGCCGTGTCCCATGCCTCGCGCAGGGCCTGTGCGCCGGCGCGATCAAGGACATCGACCTCCTTCTCCAGGCGTTCGACGCTCTGGCGCATCGCGTCGAGATAGCCTTTGACCAGCGCGGCATCCTCCGCGCCGTTGTCGGGGCTGATGCGCACGCCGCTGTTGATCAGGCTGCCCACCCATTCGCGCAGCGGGTGGGCGGGGTCGTGGAAGAATTCGAGATCGCGGCTGACCACGCGCGCGAGCAGCGGTTGCAGCTTCAGCATGACCGCGCGGAACTCGGGATGGCACTCAAGCTGGCGCGACACCTCGGAGAACACGCCGGCCAGCACACCCGTGATGACGTCCTCCAGGGAGGCCTCGACCGCCGAGCCACCGGCACTCGCCGCCGGGCCCATGCCCGCCCCGCCGGCGGCCGGCAGCCAGCCGGAGGACGCCGCCCATTGCTGCCAGGCCTCCGGGGCCGCATCCGCCGCGGGCATCGGCGCGCGGGCCGCCACGCCCACGCCACCGCCGGCTCCCGCCGGGGCCGCCTCGTCTGCCTCGGTCGCGGGCTGCGGCGCGCCATCGGGGGCCGGTTCGGCGCTGGCGGCGCCCCAGCTCGCGCGGGCCGCCGGCCGGTCCAGATCGCCATCCGGCTCCTCGGAAACCGGCTCGCGGACCAGGCCGCAGGACTCGACGGTCTCGACCACGAAGGCGAGGGTCGTCGCGGCGGTGCTGCCCAGGCAGCGCACATACCCGCGCATCAGATCGAGGGTCATGTCGGTACGGCCGAACTGCGCCTCGGCGGTCTCGATCAGGCGCTCGTACCAGTTCAGCGGCGACCAGGGCGCCCAGCCGGGGTGCTCGAAGCGATCCTCCTCGCGCGCCGCCTGCAGGAAGACGAACCAGGAATAGCGATTGTGCTCGCGGACCAGCCCTTCCAGCTTGTGCCGCAGGGAGCGGCGGGTGGACTGGTAATCGTCCAGGATCTGCAACCCGGAGTTGTCGCCCGCGTAGCTGGAACCGGAGAATTCGTACTTCGGGGGATAGGTCGTGGCCAGGAAGTCCCGTTCCAGGGCCTCCTCGAACTGGCGGCGCAGCACGAACTGATAGCCCTGAAGCTGGTTGGCCCACTCGCTGCTTTCGGAATCCTTGCCGCCGGCGGTCCAGTCCCGGGCGATCGCCTCCAGGCAGCGGTCGAGGTGGTCCGCCACTCGTGGAACGATGCCACGCGCCAGTTGCTGGCGCTGCGCATCCGACAATCCAGCCAGTCCCGACCAAAGCTTCGCTGGATCGGCCCCCGGGCCTTCCCGGCCTTTCTGCTCCGTGCCTGCCATTGCTTGGGTGCCCTCGTCTAGCCGCGCGATTGCCCCCGTAAGTTCAACGTGAGGCACCCAATAGTGTACAGGCGCGGCAAAAGCAGAGCATCCGGGGCAGCTTCCGGCTCGATCCTACGGAAACACTGATCAAGGTACACGCTCGCGATCGAGTCGCTTTTGCGCGCGATTAAATCAGCTTCTCCCTAGCCCGATTCAGTCGTCCAGTGGCTGCGCGCCCACCTGGACCATGTCGCCTTCGATGCGCACGGGGAACCGGGTCAGCGGCTCTTCCGCCGGCGGCTCCATGACCTCGCCGGTGCGCAGACAGAACTGGGCATCGTGCATCGGACAGGTAATGCAGTCGTCGGGGTCGATCTCGCCGTCGGCGATGGGCACATCCTCGTGGGTACAGAGGTTCTCCACCGCGAAGTACTCGCCCCCGAGGTTGAAGATCGCGACCTCGGTATCCGCCGTCTCCACCAGACGATGATCTCCATCCTCGATCGTCCCGACCGGGGCCACGTCAATCCACTGTGTCATTGCGTCTCCATTGAACAATCCGGCTTCCCGGAGCCAGGTATACAGATTCGTTCAGCGGGCGGATGCGCTCAGGGCTGCAGTCGCGGCCGGATCGATCTCGATGCGCCGGCCCTCTTCCGGGTGGTAGGAAAAGCGCCCGACTACGCGCAGGTTCTCGCCCAGGTGGTCGCGGACCGCCGAACCGGGGGTGACCGCCACCCGGTTGATGGCGTCGTCCTCGAGCCAGTAATGCTCGGGATCGTCGAAGCGGTTCACCACTCCCTCGGTTTCCACCAGCTCGCCGTCGAACGCCGGAGCCGACGCCGCCAGTTGCTCCAGCGTTACCGGCGCCACGCGCTCGCCACCGCAGGCTACCAACAAGGCTGACGCTACCAACCCCAGAATCAGGGCCTTCATCCCCTTCCACACGATCGTTTCTCCCGGTTCCGCTCACGGCGCATGCCGCATCCTTCTCCATACAGCCTAACGAAAGGGGCATTCGTCGTGCCGATTCACCCGCGAATCACAGGCTCAAGCGAGACGGTTCGCTGCCGTTACCCGGGAATGACGACCCGCACACG
The DNA here is from genome assembly GCF_000381445.1 of Thioalkalivibrio sp. ALE22. Lineage (NCBI taxonomy): Bacteria > Pseudomonadati > Pseudomonadota > Gammaproteobacteria > Chromatiales > Ectothiorhodospiraceae > Thioalkalivibrio > Thioalkalivibrio sp. ALE22. Next base: position 112,008 of record NZ_KB906507.1, on the reverse strand, counting down.
CACCCGACAGGGACGCTCCCTCGCATGAATTCGGCACATCAGAACCGCTCCCGCTCGCCCTCGCGAATGACCCGGCCTCGCGCGAGCGCCGGCCCGAAGGCCACGGGGGCACTGGACCCGGGCGAACGGCGACACCTCGCTCCACGGGAAGACTGGGTGGAACTGGCGGAGGAGACCCTCAGGCTGATCCGGCAACTGCGGGTTTAGGCCCTGCGGCGCGCCGGGCGTTAGCGGGCGTGCTGGGCGAGCCAGCGGTCCAGGGCGTTGCCGAAGGCCTGGCGGTCGCGCGGGCCCAGGGCCGCGGGACCGCCGGTATCCACGCCGCTCCCGCGCAGGGTGTCCATGAAATCGCGCATGCTGAGGCGCTCGCGGATGTTGTCGCGGGTATAGAGCTCGCCGCGTGGATTGAGCGCCTGGCCGCCCTTCTCGATCACCTCCGCGGCCAGCGGGATGTCGGCGGTGATCACCAGGTCGCCCGCCGCGAGGCGCCGGACAATCTCGTTGTCGGCCACGTCGAACCCGGCACCCACCTGGATGGAGTCGATCAGCTTGGACGGCGGCGTACGCATCGGCTGGTTGGCCACCAGGGTCATCGGTGTCCCGGTCCGCTTCGCCGCGCGAAACAGGATTTCCTTGATCACAGCGGGACAGGCGTCCGCATCCACCCAGATCTTCATGGGCCTCCTTCCGGGGCGTTCAATGACGGTTGCGGCACAGGGTATCGGTTCGCGGCGCCCGGCACATTTTTCGCCGCCCGAGTTGGCACCCGCACAAGCCCGTGTTATCAGGGACCCGAACAGGAGAGACCTGCTCCTGCCTTCAAACAGGGCGTGCGTTCCGGTCGGGCCACGCATCCAACCCGCAAGGAGCATCCCATGGGCATCGAAGTTACCGGCATTCTGGGCCTCGTCTGGCTGCTGATCGTCATCTGGGCGATCGTGCGCACCGCGCAAAGCCCCGCCGGCCCGGTCGTCAAGTTGCTGTGGATCCTGATCCTGCTGTTCCTGCCGCTTCTGGGGCTGATCGCCTGGCTGCTGCTGGGCCCCCGATAGGCGCCCGTCGCGCCCTTCACAGGCGGCGCAGAAACGCCGCCAGGTCTACGTCCCGGCCCTCCAGTTCGCGTAGCCGCGCAAGCAGCGCTTCCTGGGATCCGAACCGCTCGTGATCAAAGCCCGGGGCACGGGATGTCCGCTGCCGCCCCGGGATACCCGGGTCCGGGTCCGGGTCCGCAGCACGCCAGCCGAAGTCCGGTGGCGGGTCGGACGTCCGCGTATCGGCAGCCGGAACGGCATCCCGCTCCGCAGGGGCCGCCGGCCTCGGCGGATCGGCGGGGCCCAGCGCCTCACCCAGCGCGACATCCTCCGCAACCTCGGGGCTGGCCGCCTCTTCCGACGGCGCATCGACCGAAGGCGCACCCCCCTTGATGGCCGGTCGCCCCGTGCGCGCCCGGTACTGCTCGTGCAGGGTGTTCAGGACCTCGGCCAGGGCTTCCGGGTCCGCCACCTCCAGCGCGTTCTCGAAGGCCCGGCGTAACGGGGCCAGGCTCTGGTCGGCATCCACCTCCGGCGGGGGCGTCTCGCCGGCCGGGGAATCCACAGCTTCCTGGACCGCCGTTGCCGGCGGGGCCGTGGCTTCGAATCCGTCATCCCCGGCGGAACCGGCAGCGGATCGGGGAGCAGGTGGAGACCCCTCGAGCCGCCCGCGCCAGAAGCGGCTGAAGGCCGCGTCGGGCCCCTGCGGCGGGTCGTCGTCCAGCGCGTTGGCCAGGCGCTGAAACGGGCGGAACGACGGATCGCCCTCGGCAAACAGCGCGACCGGGTGCTGCAGGGTGACCGCCGTACGCAGACTCTCGTCGCGCTGGACGAAACCCAGGAAATCGACCCGCGTATGCAGGTATTTTTCCACCGCGTTGCCGAAGCGCTGGAACACGCTGCGCGCCTCGGCAACGTCCGCGACCATGTTGACGACCACCCGTACATCCAGCGCCTGCCGGCGCAAGGCGAGTTTCAGCAGGGAGAAGGCGTCCGTCAGGGAGGTCGGCTCCGGGGTGAGCACCAGCAGGACCTGATGGCTGGCCGCGAGGAAGTCCAGCGTGGTGTCGCCGATGCCGGCGGCGGTGTCCAGCAACAGGTCGTCGAAATCCGATTCGATGCGCGCCAGCTCCGTGACCAGGCGCTGCTGGTGGGCCTCGGAGAGCTCGGCGTACTCGCGGATGCCACTGGCGCCCGGGATGATCCGCAGGCCATGGGGCCCTTCCAGGAGGATCTCCTCGATGCCGCATTCCCCGGCCAGCACCTCGGGCAGCCCCCATTGCGGACGCAGCCCCAGCAGGATGTTGACGTTGGCCAGCCCGGTGTCGCCGTCGAGGATGCACACCCGCCGCCCCCGGCGCGCCAGGGTAATCCCGAGGTTCACCGCGAGGCTGGACTTGCCCACGCCACCCTTGCCACTGGCCACGGCCAGGACCCGTGGCCGCGCCACCGCTGCGGATCGGGGATCCGCCGAGGCACTGCGATCGGACATTGCGGCTCCCTGCATGGCACTCATCGGCATGGATTGAGGAAACCCTGATCGGTAAAGGATGACGGCGAACTCACGGCCGGTCTACCCCGTCCGGTAGCGTGTCCGAATACCGCACAGTATAGTCGGTTATCAAGAGCGGCCCGGCGCGCAGGCGCCACACGGTGCCAACACCGGGTTCGCGGTTCGGGCAACTGAGACGGCGGGTCGGCTACAGCGTCTCCGGGGAACAGCATGGCGAGGGTCAACACGGCAACGGACGCATTACCCAGCCTGCCCCAGGCGCTGATCCCCGTTCTCGATGCCACCCAGGCAGATGAAGCCGATTTCCAGTCCCTCGCCCGCGCCATCCTGCAGGACGCCGGGATGTCCGGCCGCCTGCTGCAGGCCGCCAACTCCCCCTTCTACTACCGCGGCTCGCCCTGCCGCACCATCGACCGCGCCCTGTTCAGCCTGGGCCTGGACACGGTGCGCAGCCTGGCCCTCACCGCGGCGATCCAGCAGCTGTTCGGCGAGTTCGCACCCCGGCATCGCAGCTACCTGCGTGTGATCTGGCGCCGCGCCCTGACCACCGCCAGCCTCGCCCAGGTCCTCGCGACCCTGACCCGCTACCCCCGCCCGGAAGAGGCCTACCTGGCCGGGTTGCTGATCGACATCGGCCGCCTGATCCGGCTTGCCGGAGACGAGGGCCACTACTGGCCCCTGCTGCAGGCGGCGGAGGATGACCCGCACCTGGTGGCCCTGGAACGCGACAGCTTCGGGTGCCACTACGGCGAGCTGGGCGGTGATTGCCTGGAGACCTGGGGCCTCGGCCCTTTCGTGGCCGATGCCGTGCGCTACCACCTGGAGCCGGCCGAACGCGTGCGCGATGCCCACCACCTGGTGAAGCTGGTGAACCTGGCACATGCCATGGCGTGCCTTCCGGCCACCCTCGCGGCCAGCACCGAGGCCACCTGCAACGAAACGGCGCTGGCCGCCGCCGACACGCTGTTCGGCCTGAACGAGGGTCTGGCACGGGCCCTGCGCGAACGGGTGGCCGAAGATGTCCGGCGCATCGCCGGCTCGCTGGAGATCGATCTCGACGCCCCCGCGCCGGGTCCAGAGACGCAGGACGGGCCGGAATCGAACGACCGGGCAGCCGAACGCGCCCTTGGGGCACGGGTACGGGACCTCACCGAACTGGAACGGATCAACGCGGAGATGGCCCGCGCGACCCGCCTGCAGGACCGCTGCCTGGCCGCGCGGCGCACCCTGTTTCTGACCCTGGGCGTGAGCCAGAGCCTGCTGTTTCTGGTCGACGACGACCAGCAGTCGGTCTCCGCCTGGGTAGAGGATGACGAGACACCCGATTTCACCCTGCCGCTGCTGCCCGGGCGCAGCCTGGTCACCGACACCCTGCTGGACCGCGAAATCCTGCGTCACGAGGAGGAAAACGCCGCCGGCCTCCCGGTGATCGACCAGCAGCTGTTCCGCCTGTGCGAGGCGGAACGCCTGTGGAGCTTTCCGCTGCTGGCCGAGGGACAGCAGCCCGCCGGCGTGCTGATCCTCGGGCTGACGCACGGCCAGGCGGAGGGTCTGGAACCCCGCAGCGACTTCATCCGCTCCCTGACCCGCGAGATCGCACGCGCCCTGACGCAGCCCCACCCCGAGGCCCGAGACACGGACACGACCGAGCAGCGCATCCGCGAGACCGTGCACGAGGCTGGCAACCCGCTCAGCATCATCCAGAACTACCTGGGCGTGCTGCACCACAAGCTGGGTGCGGAGCACGAGGCCCGCCACGAGCTGGGCCTCATCAAGGACGAGATCGACCGGGTTGGGCGCATCCTGCTGCGCCTGCGCGATCCGGAGGCCGCCGCGACCGGAGAGACCGGACCGGGCTCGCTGAACGCACTGGTGCGCCAGGTCGCGGACATCGTCGACGGATCCCTGTGCCGGACCCGGGGCATCCAGCTCCATCTGGACCTCAGCCCCTCGGACCCGCCGCTGTCCGTGTCGGCGGATCACCTGCGCCAGATCCTGACCAACCTGCTGAAGAATGCCGCGGAGGCGCAGGAGAACGGTGGCGAGATCAGTATCGCCACCCGCGCCCCGACCACGGTCAATGGCCGCCGCGTAGTGCCCTTGTCGGTCACCGACAAGGGACCCGGCCTGCCACCGGCGGTCCAGGCCGCCGCGTTCGCGCCGGTGGCGTCCAGCAAGGGGCCGGGCCATGCCGGCCTCGGGCTCAGCATCGTCAAGCGCCTGACCGAGGAGATCGGTGCGGGCTTCACCTTCACCAGCACAAGCGCCGGGACGCGCTTCGAAATCACCCTGCCCCTGGTCACACCGGGGACAGCGGACGCATCAGGGATGACGCAATCATGACGCCCTGAGGCCTTGATGACCGACCGCGACACGCCGATCGACCCGCAGTCCGTCCGCATCCTGATCGCCGATGACGATCCCGGCCTGCTCGAAAGCCTGCGGGGCCTGCTGAGTCTGGAAGGCTATCCCGTACGCACCGCCCCGGGTGGCGGCGCCGCCATCGAGGCCCTGCGCGAAAAGCACTATGACCTGCTGCTGCTCGATCTCGCCATGCCGGAACTCGACGGTCTCGATGTCCTGCGCTTCATGCAGGCCGCCGGCCTGGAAACCCTGACCGTGGTGGTGAGCGGCAACAGCACCGTGGAGGACGTCGCCGGAGCCCTGCGCGAGGGCGCGCACGACTATCTGAAAAAACCCTACGAACCGGCCGAACTTCTGGCGACCGTACGCAACGCGCTGCAGCACAAGGCGCTGGAAGACGCCAACCGCGCCATGCGCGCGCGTCTGGAGAAATCCGAGCGCCTGCACCGCATGATCGTGAACAACTCGCCCGACATCGTGTTCGTGCTGGATGCGGAACACCGCTTCCGTTTCGTGAACTCGCGCGTCCACGAACTGCTGGGCTATGCCCGTCAGGACCTGCTCGAGTCCTCCATCCTGGACCTGGTCGAACCCGAGGACCGCGACAAGGCCGCGTATTTTTTCGAACAGGCCACCCGCCGCCAGGCCCATATCCGCTCCGTCGAACTCGCCCTGAAACCGGCGCGCCCGTCCCACACCCGGCACTTCTTCGAGGTCGCGGTGTGGCCCAACGGGGCCGGGGACGAAAACGCCGATGGCCGGCATGAGGCGCTGACCTACGGCACCGCCCGCGACATCACCGAGCGCAAGGAATCCGAGGCCTTCATCAACTTCCAGGCCTACCACGACCTGCTCACTCGCCTGCCCAACCGCGCCCTGTTTCGCGACCGCGTGGATGTGGCCATTTCCCACGCCCATCGCTCCGGCACGCAGCTGGCCGTGCTGTTTATCGACCTGAACCGCTTCAAGGTGATCAACGACTCGCTCGGGCACACGGTCGGCGACCGCCTGCTGCAGGGCGTGGCGCAGCGCCTGCAGGGCTGCATCCGCAAGGGGGACACGCTGTCGCGCTTCGGCGGCGACGAGTTCACCCTGCTGATCCCGGGCCTGGCCAGCAGCGAGGCCGCGATCCAGGTCGCCGAGAAGATCCTGGAGAGCCTGCAGGCCCCGTTCCAGATCGGCGACCACGAACTGTTCGTCGGCGCCAGCATCGGCATCGCGATCTACCCGGATGCCGGCGACAACCTCGAGGCCCTGATCAAGAACGCGGACATCGCGATGTACCGTGAAAAGAGCACCGGCAAGACCGGGGTGCGCGTGTACAGCCCGGACATGGGCGGCCATCCCCCGCGCCGGCTGCAGCTGGAACAGGACATGCGCCGCGCCCTGGAGCGCGACGAGTTCCATATCCTCTATCAGCCTCAGGTCGACACGGAAACCGGCCAGATGGTCGGCGTCGAGGCGCTGATTCGCTGGGACCACCCGCAACTGGGGCTGCTGGGCCCGGCCGAGTTCATCCCGGTCGCCGAGGACACCCGCCTGATCGTGGATCTCGACCGCCTGACCCTGCGCACCGCCATTCGCGAGGTGCAGCAGCACATGCAGGCGGGCTATCCGGAACTACATTTGGCCGTGAACCTCTCCCCCGTACTGGTGGAGCGCGACGATTTCGTCGAGGACTTCCTGGGCATCCTGGGCGAGGCCGGCTTCCCGCCCGATCTGCTGGAGGTGGAGATCACCGAGAACCTGCTGATGAGCGACACCCCGGACACGGTGCACAAACTGAACCGGCTGGGGGCCGCCGGCGTGCAGATCGCGGTGGACGACTTCGGCACCGGCTACTCGTCCCTCAGCTACCTTCAGAAGCTGCCGATCCATACCCTCAAGATCGATCGCAGCTTCACGCAGACCATCTGCCGCGAGGACGAGGCCTGCATCGTCAACGCGATCATCTCCATGGCGCGCGGCCTGAACATGAACATCGTGGCCGAGGGGGTGGAGACCGACGCCCACCGCGATTACCTGCGCAAGCTGGAGTGTCCGATGATGCAGGGCTTCCTGTTCGGTCAGCCCGCCCCGCTGCACCGCCTGCTGGAGAACGACGCGATCGCGCCCCGGCCCGTGGCCTGTCAGTAGGCCGCGACCACGACCGCCTGCTCGACCTACTCGACCGCGGCCACCTGCGACTCGGTATCCGCCAGGAAGCGGTGCCCCTGGCGCAGGCAGTAGCGCAGCCACTTGTACAGGAACCGGTTGTGCCGCCAGCGACAGACCAGGCCCGGGTGGCCGCTCAGCATCTCCGGGACGGCACCGTCCCCGATGGTCCGGCAGTGCAGCTCCAGCACCTCGGCCTGGCGCGCGTCATGGAACAGGCGCACGCGCATGTCTGGCTGCTCGCGGCGTTCACCCTGATGATCGAACCGGTAGGTGAGGTGCAGCGTGGTGGTATAGCGGGTGCGCTCCAGCACCTCCAGGTACAGATCCAGCGCGCCCGCCACCCGCGAGACCGAACGCACCGGCTGCCGCTCGAGTTCGGGACACAGACGGCGCAGCGCGAGGTAGTTCTCCTCGTACATCTCCATCAGTGCCGCGAAGCTCTCGGGCCTGGGTTCCAGGTGGGACGGGGTCTGACGCTCCAGCAACATGTCGCGCAGTCTAACAGGCCAGGGCGGCTTCGCCGCGAGCGCCAGTAGTGCCAGGCGGGACACCCCCCGGGGTTTTTGGTACCTTCGAATCGACCAACAAGGATCCGCGACCCCATGGACATAAGCGTCGTCACCACCCGGCCCTTTTCCGACCAGAAGCCCGGCACCTCCGGCCTGCGGAAGCGCGTCCGCCAGTTCCGCCAGCCGCACTACCTCGAGAACTACATCCAGAGCATCTTCGACGCCTGTCCCGACCTGAAGGACGGCGAACTGCTCCTGGGTGGCGACGGGCGCTTCCACAACCGCGAGGCGATCCAGCTGATCCTGCGCATGGCCCTGGCCAACGGTGTGAAGGAGGTCGCCGTGGGGCACGCCGGCCTCCTGTCGACCCCGGCCGCATCGCACCTCATCCGCTCGCGCGGGGCGACGGGCGCCCTGATCCTGTCTGCCTCGCACAACCCGGGAGGCCCGGAGGGCGATTTCGGGGTCAAGCTCAACACCGCCAACGGCGGCCCCGCTCCGCCCTCGGTGACCGACGCCATCTTCGAGCAGAGCACCCGCATCCAGCACTACCGCATCGCCAATGGCACCGAGCACGTGGACATCGATCACCTGCACACCGGACAGCTGGGCGACATGGCCGTCGAGGTGGTCGATCCGGTCGGGACCTATGCCGATTACATGGCCACCCTGTTCGACTTCGAGCGCATCGGCGAACTCCTGCGCTCCGATCACTTCCGCATGCGCTTCGATGCCATGCATGCCGTGACCGGCCCGTATGCCGAGGAGATCCTGGTCAACCGCCTGGGGGCCCCGGCCGAGACCATCCTGCGCGCCGAGCCGCTGGCCGACTTTGGTGGCCGCCACCCGGACCCGAACCTGTCGCACGCGCGGGAGCTGCGCGAGGCCCTGTACGGCCGCGATGCCCCGGATTTTGGCGCCGCCTCGGACGGTGACGGCGACCGCAATATGATCCTCGGCCGGCATTTCTTCGTCACGCCCTCGGACAGCCTCGCGATCATGGCGGCCAACGCCCACCACATCCCGGCATTTGCCGACGGCCTGAAGGGCGTGGCGCGCAGCATGCCTACCAGTCAGGCCGTAGACGTGGTCGCCAAAAAGCTGGACCTCCCCTGCTTCGAGACCCCGACCGGCTGGAAATTCTTCGGCAACCTGCTGGACGACGGACGCATCCGGCTGTGCGGCGAGGAAAGTTTCGGCACCAGTTCCGACCACGTGCGCGAAAAGGACGGCCTGTGGGCCGTGCTGTTCTGGCTCAACCTGCTGGCGGCCCGGCGCCTGTCGGTGGAGGAGATCGTGCGCGATCACTGGCGCCAGTACGGACGCCATTACTACACCCGGCACGACTACGAGGCCGTGGAGAGCGACCGCGCCGAACAGGTGATGGCGCGCATCCGCGAACAGCTCTCGGTGCTGCCGGGGCAATCCCTGGCCGGCATGCGCGTGGCGCGCGCGGACGACTTCGCCTACCGCGACCCGGTGGACAACAGCCTGACCGAGCACCAGGGCCTGCGCGTGCTGTTCGAGAGCGGTGCCCGCATCGTCTTCCGGCTGTCCGGCACCGGCACCGAGGGCGCCACGCTGCGCCTGTACATCGAGCAGCACGAGACCCATCCGGAACACCTCGATGCCGACCCGCAGGAACTGCTGCGTCCGCTGATCGAGGCCGCCTCCCGGCTCGGCGACATCCCCGGCCTGACCCGCCGCGAGAAACCCGACGTCATCACCTGACCGGGCCCACGCGGCATGGATATCACCGCCACCCGCATCCGCTGGCGGCACGGCTATGCCTTCGTGCTGGCCGCCACTGCCTCGGCCGTCGGGCTGGGCAACATCTGGAAGTTCCCCTATATCCTGGGCGAGAACGGCGGGGGTGCGTTCCTGCTGGTCTACCTCGCGGCGATTGCCGTAATCGGTATCCCGGTCATGATGGCCGAGGTCATGATCGGCCGGCGCGGGCGCCGGTCACCGGGCTATGCGGCGCTGGCCGTAGCCCGCGAGAGCCGGGCGCACAATGGCTGGCAGATGGTGGGCTGGATCGGGATCCTAGCGTCATTCGTGATCATGGGCTTTTATGTGGTGGTGGCGGGGTGGGTGTTTTCCTACATCCCGCAGGCGGCGGCCGGGGCCTTTTCCCAGGCCGATGGCGAACAGGTACGGGCGGTCTTCGTGGCCACCACCACCTCGGCCAGCGGAATGCTGTCGTGGACGACCTTCGGGATCGGTGCCACCTTTCTGATCCTCGGCCTGGGGCTGCGCGGCGGCCTGGAACGCAGCGTCAGCGTCCTGATGCCCCTTCTGTTCGCGCTGTTGTTGCTGGCAATGGCCAGCGGCCTGTGGATCGGCGACGTCCGCAGCGCGGCCGCCTTCATGTTTTGGCCCGATTTCGCGGCGCTGGAGCCGCGCAGCCTGCTGATCGCCGTCGGCCATGCCTTCTTTACCATGACCCTCGCGGCCGGCGTGCTGATGATGTTCGGGGCCTACCTGCCACAGGAGATCTCGATCGGCGGCACCGCCGCCGGCATCGCAATCGCGGACACCCTGATTGCCCTGACCGCGGGGCTCGCGATCTTTCCCGTTGTATTCGCCTTCGATCTCGATCCCACGGCCGGCCCCGCTCTGATGTTCGAAGCCCTGCCCCTGGCGCTCAGCGCGATCCCGGCCGGCGCGCTCCTGACCGTGCTGTTCTTCGTCATGCTGGGCCTTGCCGCCTTCGGCACGATGATCACCGGCGTTCAGGTCTTCGTGCACCTGCTCCACGAACGTTTCGGGCTTGGGCACTGGTGGGCGTCCCTTACGGCCACGCTGAGCATCGGGGCGTGCAGCCTGATCACCATTTTTTCCTTCAGCGGGGCGGAATGGGCGCAAATCGATATCACGCTACTTGGGCGCGAACTGCCAACGCTTTACCACCTGCTGGAACACACCTCGATCAATATCCTGCTGCCCCTTTCCGGGCTGATGATCGCGGTGTTCGCAGGCTGGGTGGTCCCGGCGCACATCGCGGCGCAGGAGCTGCCGCACCGGACGCTTGTCCTGGCCACCTGGCGCTGGACCCTGCGTTTCGTGGCCCCCGTCGCACTCCTGCTGCTGTTCTGGCAGCTCTCGTCCTTCGGCAGCCACCTGCCCCGCCTTTAGGAAATCTGGAGTCACTAACCCAGCAGGGTCTGCAATCTCTCCACGGCCTCGCGCAGTCGGCTCTCGGACTGGGTATAGGCGATCCGCAGGTAATCTCGCCCCCGGGTCGGACTGAAATCCGTACCCGGCGTCAGGGCCACGCCGGCCTGGTCGAGAATGCGCGCGCAAAGCGCCTCGGAGTCCGGTCCGTGAGCCGTACAGTCGGCATAGATGTAGAAGGCCCCCTCCGGCCGCGCCTGGACCTCGAGCCCGAGCCCCGGAAGCGCGTCCAGGAGCACGTCGCGCCGCTGTTCCAGCTCGCGCACCTGCGTCTGCAGCAGGGCCTCGGTCGCCGGGGTGAAGGCCTCCAGCGCCGCCGTCTGGGCCATCGTGGCCGGGGCCACGAACAGGTTCTGCGCCAGGCGACGCACCGGGTCCACCCAGGTCTCCGGCACCACCATCCAGCCCAGGCGCCAGCCGGTCATCGCGAAGTACTTGGAGAAGGAGTTGATCACCACCACGTCCGGGAAACCGGCCGCGGCACTGGGCTCGGCGTGGTGAAAGACGATCTGGGCGTAGATCTCGTCCATGATCACCAGCCCGCCGCGTTCGCGCACGACCTCGACGATCGCGGTCAGGCGTTCGCGCGACAGGCAGGTCCCGGTCGGGTTCGCCGGGGAGCCCAGCAGCACCGCCCGGGTATTCCCGCCCCATGCCCCGGCGATGGCCTCGGGCGTCGGCTGGAAGGCATCCTCGGCGTGCACTGGCAGGCCCACGGGCAGCGCGCCACGCGCGGCGACGAACTGCCGGTTGCAGGCGTAGCCCGGGTCCGGAAGCAGGACCTCCTCGCCCGGATTCACCCCGGCCGCCAGGGCCAGCAGGATCGCCGCCGATGCGCCCGCCGTGATCACGATCCGCTCGGGATCCACATCGGCACCGTGGCGCCGACGGTAGTCGGCGGCCAGTGCCTCGCGCAGCGCGCGGGTCCCGTGGGCGGGGGTGTAGCGCGTATCCCCGGCGGCCAGCGCCGCACGACCGGCGGCAATCACCGGAGGCGGCGTCGGGAAATCCGGCTCCCCGACCTCCAGATGGATGATATCGCGCCCGTTGCGCTCGGCCTCCTGGGCCCGGGCGAGGATGTCCATCACGCGGAACGGCTCGACCACCCTGGCGAATGCCGACAGGTCCGGGTCATGGGCCGGGCTGGCGAGAGGCGCCGAGGTCATCATGGACTCAGCGGCGCACGTGCCGCATCAGGCGCTTGCGCTTTTGCTGCTGCCGCGGAGTCAGCTTGTTGCGCCGGCCGGCATACGGATTGCGACCGGACCGGAACTCCAGGCGCAGGGGCGTCCCGACCAGCTTGAGGTGCTTGCGGAAGAAGTTTTCCAGGTAGCGCTTGTAGCTGCCCGGCAGGGAATCGGTCTGGTTGCCGTGGACCACGATCACCGGCGGATTCTGCCCGCCCTGATGGGCGTAGCGCAGCTTGATCCGGCGGCCGCTGACCATGGGCGGCGCATGCTCCGCCACCGCGGCCTCGAGCAGGCGCGTAAGTTCCGGCGTGGAGACCTTGCGAAAGGCGCTGGCATGCGCCTCGCGCACATCGTCCAGCAGGTGCCCGACATTGGTGCCGTGCAGTGCGGAAATCAGGCGCATGCGGGCGAAGTCGACAAACCCCAGGCGGCGGTCCAGCTCGTCCCGGATGCGCTCGCGCGCATGGTCCTCCATGCCATCCCACTTGTTGACCGCCAGCACCAGCGCGCGCCCGGCCTCGATCACCATGCCCAGCAGGTGCGAATCCTGGTCCGACAGCCCGGACTGGGCATCGACCACCAGGATCACCACATGCGCGGCCTCGATCGCCTGCAGCGTCTTGATCACGCTGAATTTCTCGATCGCTTCGTGCACCCGCGCCCGGCGCCGCACACCGGCGGTATCGATCAGGGTGTAGTCGGTGCCGTCACGCTCGAAGGGTACGAAGATGCTGTCGCGGGTGGTCCCCGCGACATCGGTGGCGACCACGCGCTCGTCACCAAGGATGCGATTGACCAGGGTCGACTTGCCGACATTGGGCCGCCCGACAATCGCCACGCGGATGCCCGGCCAGTCGTCCAGGGCCGCCTGCTGCGAGGCCTCGTCGAGCCCGTCGCTGGACGCCGCTTCACTGGCCTCATCGCCGCCGGCCTCCAGCGCCGCGCGGCGCGCCGCCGCCACGTCCTTGCGAACGCCCTGCATCAGGCCCTGGACGCCCCGCCCGTGGGCGGCCGCGATGGCCGTGATCGCGCCCAGGCCCAGCGCGTAGAATTCGGCACTGACCGAGTCGGCGTCCAGACCGTCGGTCTTGTTCACCACCACCCGGGCCTTCACACCGGCCGCCCGCAGCTGGTCGGCGATGGCCTGGTCCTGCGGCGTCAGGCCATCGCGGGCGTCCACCAGGAACAGCACGTGATCGGCCTCGGCCACCGCGCGCCGAGTCTGCTCGGCCATCGCGCGGTCCATTTCCGCGCCCTCGCCCGACAGGCCGCCGGTGTCCACCACCAGGTAGGGGAAGTCGCCCACCTTGCCAATGCCGTACTGGCGATCCCGCGTGAGCCCCGCGACATCGGCCACCAGGGCATCACGCGAGCGCGTGAGCTGATTGAACAGGGTGGACTTGCCGACGTTGGGGCGCCCGACCAGCGCGATCACCGGGATCATCGGCGTTCCCGACCCCCGCGGTACCCAGAGCCGGCTGGCCTAAGCGGGCTCACTCGGCGCCCCGAATCGCGGGGTTCACCGCGGTCAGTTGCCCGTTGTCGGTCACCACGTACAGCGTCCCGTTGACCAGCGTCGGGCGGGTCACCACGGAACCCGAGCTCGCGCGCAGCCGCGCGACGATGCGCCCATCCTCGAGATCGATCCAGTGCAGGTAGCCCTCGTAATCGCCGACGATCGCATGCGGTCCCACCACGACCGGCGCCGTTACCCCGCGCAGGCGCAGCCCGTCCATCTGCCACAGGTCGCCGCCACTGCGCGGCTGCAGGCCCCACACGTGGCTCTCGGCATCGGTCACCACCAGCACGTCGGAGTCGGTGTCCACATCCGCGCCCTGGTAGGACGAGAAATCGCGGGTCCAGAAGAGCTCGCCGGAATTCAGATCCAGCGCGGCCAGCCGGCCCTGATAGCTCGCGGCAATGGCCGCACCGCGATACAGCGGGATATGGCCGTCCACGTCTACCATGCGCTCGACCTCGGTGCGACCACTGGGGATGCCCAGCGTGGTCTCCCACAGGACATTGCCGCGATTAAGCCCCAGCATCAGCAGGCGCCCGTTGTCGAACCCGGCCAGCACGCGTCCGGAGGTGATCTGCGGGCGCTGGGCGCCGCGCAGGCTCAGCGAGGGCGTGGTCCGCAGCGCGGTCCACTGGGTCGCGCCCGAGGCGGCGTCCAGCGCATGCAGACGGCCGTCATTGGTGCGCACGACCACCAGCCCGCCAGCGACGTCCGAGACGGCCAGCACCTCGCTGGACAGCGCGGCGCGCCAGCGTTCCCCGCCCCCTTCCAGGTCCACGCCGATCGCATAGCCGTCCAGGGTCCCGACCACCGCGAGGTCTGCGCCAACCCCGACACCGGCCGAGACTCGGGCGTCGTCCAGGCGCACCTGCCAGCGCTGGCTGCCACTCTCCGGATTCAGCCCGGAGACACGTCCGCCGGCGTCGGTCATCACCACAAGGTCGTCGGTGATCCCCGGGTAGACCTGCCACAGGAAACGCTCGCCGCCGCTGCCCACCGAGCGCGACCACAGCCGTTCCGGCTGTCCTTCCGCCTCGAACTCCGGCAGTTCGGCCGGGGGCTCGGTGGTATCACGCTGCCACAGCCCGCAGGCGCTGAGGGACAGGATCAGGGCGCCGGCAATCAGCAGACGCATGGCCGGACTTGCAAGGTAAGGCACTGACATCGGGCGACAGATCCTCTAGGGAAACAAAGGTTTATGTACGCACTCGCGTTCGTGTCGCGGGTGCGCGCGAACGACGGGCGGCCCAGGAGTCTGTCGGATTCGGGCGATCGTCGCGAGCGTGGCGGGAGAGCGAGTCCATTTTTTCGGCCTCTCGGGCGCATAGTGGGCACTATGTAACGAGAGAGACCGGAAAAAGGGGCCGTTCTCCCACGCGCGCAGCCGATCAGTTCCAAGTCCGACAGACTCCGTCCCCCCTCATTCAAACGGAAAGCTCTTCGTATTTCAGGCGCAGATATTCGGGGCTGTGGCCCGCGTCCAGGGCCGCCTCGTAATGTTCCCGGGCGCCCTCGCGATCGCCGCGAGCACGGGCGAGATCGCCCTGCAGCTCGCGCTTCAGGCCGTTGAAGGCCTCACTGCGCACATCCGCGAGGGTGGTCTCGGCGTCGTCCAGACGCTCGGCCAGGATCATCTGGCGCGCGAGACGCAGGGTCAGCACCTCGCGGTAGCCCCGATCGGGGGCCGCGTCGCGCGCGGCCTGCAGGGCGCTGATCGCCGTGGCGTGATCGTCCTGGGCAATGGCGACATCCGCGCGGTAGACCCAGGCCAGCGCACGGTATGGCGTGCCCCGGCCCTGCTCGATGATCGCATCGGCCAGTTCCTGGGCGCGATCGGTCTGCCCGGTCTGGCCGGCCACCTGCAGGGCCTGATACATCTCGGAGGCCGCCTGGGCGCGGGTTTCTTCCCGATCGCTCCACCAGTTCCAGCCGAACAGGCCGGCGACCCCGAGGACCAGGCCAGCCACGATCGCAAGGCCGTTGTCCGCCCACCACTGTTTGATGCGTTCGGCTTTTTCTTCGTCGGTGAGATCGCTCATGCTGTTCCTTGTTCTTGCTGGATCCGCGCTGGCGCGGTTACGACCGCTTCGCCAGCGCTGTACGGAGATGATCGGCCAGTGCGGTACGCTCCACGGCTACCTGCTCGCCTCCCTGCGATCTTAACGGCTTCACCGTCACGGTGCCCGCGGCGTGCTCGTCACTCCCGAGGACCAGGGCGTAGTGGGCGCCGAGGCGATCGGCCCGCTTCATCTGCGACTTGAAGCTGCCGCCGCCACAGTGCTGGACCAGGCGCAAGCCGGGCAGCTCGCCACGCAGCGCCTCGGCCAGTTGCAGCGCCGGCCCCACCAGTTCGTCGCCCCCGACGATCAGGTAGGCATCGGGTCCGGGCGCGGCGGGGGCCTCCTCGCGGGCCTCCAGCAACGCCACCAGGCGCTCCAGGCCCATGGCCATGCCGATGGCCGGGGTCCCGCGCCCCCCCAGCTGCTCGACCAGGCCATCGTACCGGCCCCCGGCGCAGACCGTGCCCTGGGCACCGAGATCGTCGGTGATCCACTCGAACACGGTGTGCGTATAGTAATCGAGCCCGCGCACCAGTCGCGGATTGTGCTCGTAGGGGATGCCCAGCGCATCGAGGTGCGCGCACAGGGCATCGAAATGGGCACGGGAGGCCTCGTCGAGGTCGTCCATCAGGCTGGGGGCGTTGGCGACGATCGCACGGGTCTCTGGGTGCTTGCTGTCGAGGATGCGCATCGGGTTGTCGTAGAGCCGACGCTGCGCCTCCTCGTCCAGGGCCTCCCGGTGCTGTTCGAAATAGGCGATCAGATGGTCGCGGTACCGGCGGCGGCTTTCCGGCGTCCCCAGGGTGTTCAGCTCCAGGCGCACGTTGGCCAGCCCCAGCATGCGCCACAGGCGCGCGGTCATCGCCAGCATCTCGGCGTCCACATCCGGCCCCGGCAGACCGAAGACCTCGACCCCGACCTGGTGGAACTGGCGGTAGCGCCCCTTCTGCGGCCGCTCGTGGCGGAACATCGGCCCCAGATACCACAGCCGCTGCACCTGGTTGTGCAGCAGCCCGTGCTGGATCCCCGCGCGCACGCAACTGGCCGTGCCCTCGGGGCGCAGGCTCAGGCTGTCGCCGTTGCGGTCATCGAAGGTGTACATCTCCTTCTCGACGATGTCCGTGACATCCCCGATGGAACGCTTGAACAGCTCGGTCGCCTCGACGATCGGCATGCGGATTTCATGGTAGCCGTAGCCCTCCAGGACCTCGCGCAGCGTGTCTTCCAGGTGCTGCCAGACGTGAACGGACTCGGGCAGGATGTCGTGCATCCCGCGGATCGACTTGATCGCTTTCATGATGTCTTTTCTTGTACGTGATGGCCGCGCGGGCAGATCCCGCGTCAGCCTTCCAGGTCGAAGCGCGCGGTGCGGTCGCTCCGAATATGCGGCTCGAGATCGACGGGCGTGCCATCCAGTGTCAGCGAGACCCCCTCGGCGTTGCCGAGGATCACACGGCCTGGCAATTCCAGGCGCAGCGTCTCGCGATCCCCCGAACTGAGAACGCCGGTCAGGACGACCTCGTCAGCGGCGTCGCGGATCTCCACCCAGGAGGTTTCGGAGAACTCCAGCACCAGCTCGGCGCCCCCTGCGGTGTCCGCCGGGGCCGGCGACGTCTCGGCCGGGGCTTCGGCCTCCGGCAGCGAGGCCATCTCGGACGCGACCTCGGGCGTGACCGGTTCCTCCGGCACGGCCACACGCTCGGTCAGGGACTCGGGCGTGATCGCGAGGGTCTGGCCATCCTCAATGCCAGTGTCAGGGGTACCCTCGCCCGACTCGATGGGCTCGGCTTCGGCGGCCTCGGCCGCCGCGCTACCCTCCGCTCCGCCCTCGGTCGGGAGCGCTTCCGGGGGCGCGGCTTCACCATCCGGCACCCCGGCCGGTTCTTCGTCCGTCAACGCCGGATCCGCAAGCCCCTGTACAGCTTCCCGGGCGTCCCCAAGGTTGATGGACGGCAGGCCGAGCGCGTCCGTGCGCTCGTTCCAGGCATAGACCCCGAGCCCCAGCAGGGCCACAAGCAGCAACAGTGCCAGCCAGTAGATCCCGCGGCTGCGGCGGCGCCGGCGTGCCCGCGCCGAGGGAGTCGCGACCGCCTGCAGCTCGGGATCCACCAGCCCGTGCTGTTCGAACGACTGGATCCAGGGTCCCGCGTCCACCCCCAGCTCGCGGGCACAGGAGCGCAGGTACCCGCGTACGTAGGCCGGCGGCATGTGATGAAAGCGATTGGCCTCGAGATCTTCCAGTGTGCCGCGCCCGAGGTGGATCCGACTGGCCAGGGTCGCGGTATCGAGGCCCGCGGCCTCGCGGGCACGGCGCAGACTCGCACCGGGCTCGTTCTCGCCCCCGGGCGTCTCTGCCTCGGCCTCGGCGGGCCGGTCGCGCGTGGTCAGGCCGTGCGCGGCCGAGAACGACGGCTCGGGGTCCGGGTCGCTCCCCTCGGTACGCAGGGGGGCGACGTTGGTGGTCGAATCGTCAACGTCCTCGACCCGCCCCAGGTCCGGTTCCTTGTCGCGCGGATCACTCATCCTTCACGCTCCAGACGCCGCAACTCGGTCATCTCGTCGCTGTCCGGATGCTGACGGCTCAGGCGCTCGGCGCAGGCATTGGCCGCGCGGCTGTTGCCCAGCGCGGTTTCGGCCTGATAGCACAGCAGAAGGGTCTCGGCGCTCTCGATACCCTGGCTGTCCAGCCGCTGCAGGAAGGCGCGGGTCTGCATCGGCCGGCCGTCCTGGTAGGTCAGCCGGGCCATCTCCAGCAGCGCGCGGGGATAGCCGGGATTGATCTCCAGCGCCTGACGGAGCTGGCGCTCCGCCTGCTCGGTATCGCCCGCATCGGCGTGGCAGACGCCGGAGTTCATGTAGGCGATGTCGCGGCGGTCATAATCCGGATTGTCGATGGCGCGCGCGAACAGGGCCTGCGCCTCGTCGAATTCCTCGCGGCTGCACAACAACGCCCCCAGGTTGGTCTGGGCGAAGGGGTTGCCCTCGTCACGGCGCAGGGCCCGGCGGTAATGTTCCTCGGCGCGATCCAGCTGGCCCTTGCGCTCGAGGACCGCGGCCATGCCGATATTGGCCAGGGCATCGCCGGGGTCATAGTCCAGCGCCCGACGCAGGTTGCGTTCGGCCTGTTCGAACTCGCCCTCGCGCAGATACCCGATCCCGAGCTCGGCGTGCACCTCGGCGGCCTCCTCGCGCTCGCCGGACACCGGCCGGTCGGCCGTGGCGGCACAGCCCCCCAGCACCAGCGCCAGCGTCAACGCCGCGGCGAGGCGCCAACCCGCGCGTCCCGTCATGAAGCCCTCCGATCCGTCTGTGGCAATTCGGCGTGCAGGCGGAACATGCGCATCCCGCGATTGGTACGGTCCTCGACCTGGCCCACCAGCTGGCCGCAGGCGGCATCGATGTCATCCCCGCGGGTACGCCGCACGGTGGTGACGTAGCCGGCCTTTTGCAGCCGTCGTTCAAAGGCCAGCACATCGGCCTCCCGCGGGCGGTCGAACGGTGCCCCCGGGAACGGATTGAACGGAATCAGGTTGATCTTGCCGGGAATACCGCGCAACAGTCCGGCGAGCTCGTTGGCATGTTCCGGCTGGTCGTTGACCCCGGCCAGCAGCACGTATTCGAAGGTCACGCCACTGTGGGCATCGGTCGCCTCCACATAGCGGCGACAGCTGTCCAGCAGCTCGGCGATCGGGTACTTGCGGTTGATCGGCACTAGACGGTCGCGCAGCGCATCATTCGGCGCGTGCAGACTGACGGCCAGCGCGACATCCGTGTGTTCGCTCAGACGATCCAGCGCCGGCACCAGACCGGAAGTGGACAGGGTCACGCGCCGCCGGCTCAGGCCGTAGGCGTTGTCGTCGGTCATGAGCTGGCAGGCCGGCACGACCGCGTCGAAGTTGGCCAGCGGCTCGCCCATCCCCATCAGCACCACGTTGCTCACCGCCCGCTTGCGCCCTTCCGGCGCCGGCAGGCGCTGCATGGCCAGCCACACCTGGCCGATGATCTCGGCGCTGGTGAGGTTGCGGTTGAAACCCTGCTGAGCGGTGGAACAGAAGGTGCAGTCGAGCGCGCAGCCGACCTGGGAGGAGATGCACAGCGTGCCGCGCCCGCCCTCGGGGATGAAGACGGTCTCGATGGCATTGCCGTCGGGGAGCCGCAGCACCCACTTGACGGTGCCGTCGGCGGAGGCCTTTTCCAGCCCGATCTCGGGGACGCGGATCTCGGTCTCGCGCGCCAGGCGCTCGCGCAGCTTGCGCGAGACGTCGGTCATCTGCTCGAAGTCGGTGACCCCGCGCTGATGGATCCACTTGACGAGCTGGGTGGCACGAAAACGCGGTTCACCCCACTGCGCCAGCAGCTCGACAAGCTGTTGGTGGCTGTAGCCCAGCAGATTCAGGGGGGTGGAGGATGCGCTTGCCATATCAGGGACCGGTTGGCTCAAGTCCCCTAGTGTACTGTGCCGAAGGGATGCCTGCCTACGGGGCCCGGCGCGCGGTGCAACCGGACCCCGCAGCACATGCGGTGCGGACCGTCTTAGCGGGTGCGCGGGCAGACGCCGTCGTCACCGAAGAAGAAGGCGATCTCGCGCTCGGCGGTCTCCGGGGCATCGGAGCCGTGCACGGCGTTCTCGTCGATGGATACGGCGAAATCGGCGCGGATGGTGCCCGGGGCCGCTTCCTTCGGGTTGGTCGCGCCCATGATGTCGCGGTTCTTGGCAATGGCGTCCTCGCCTTCCAGGACCTGAACCAGCACCGGACCGGAGATCATGAACTCAACCAGATCGTTGAAGAACGGGCGCTCCTTGTGCACGTCGTAGAAGCCTTCGGCCTGTTCGCGGCTCAGGTGCATCATGCGCGCGCCAACGACCTTCAGGCCGGCCTTCTCGAAGCGGCCGATGATGTCGCCGATCGCGTTCTTGGCAACGGCGTCGGGCTTGATGATAGAAAGGGTGCGTTCAACGGCCATGGGGCGGCTCTCCTGCTACTGGGTTTGAAGATCGGTCGCCGGGCCCGCCCTGAAAACGAGAGAACCCGCCGAACAGCGGGTTCCCAACGCAAAATCAACGCGGACACAACGTGCGGCGCGTAGTCTATCGACCTCCCACGCCCACGGCAATCGACCGCGCCAAGACCTTAGTGCACCGCCAGCGTCGTACCGAAGGTCAAAAGCGACTCACAGGAAGATGGGAAGACTGGAAGGAATCATTATGTGTGGCGATCGGGTGGCTCTTGCCGGGGCGAAGCACCGTTGAATTCTTCCAATCTTCAAACCTTCCTGTGAACCGCTCTTGACCTTCAGGGCGCTGATACGAAACCAGGCTTGGGTCGTCAGTCGTCGACGTCGGCCTCGTCCATCCAGGCGGCCTGGATCGCCTCGAGGATGCGCTCGCCGGAGCGGTTGGGGTCATCGTCGAAGTCCGGCAGGTTCATCACCCACTGGCGCAGGTCCACGAAGTTGATATTGCGCGGGTCGACGTCCGGGTGTTCGTCGGCCAGCTGCATCGCGATTTCCTGGGTATCGGTCCACTTCATCGCCTTTCCCTCGCTCAGTGGTTCTCGGAGACCTGATTGATGGTGTACTTCGGCAGTTCCACCACGAGGTCCGTGTCCGCGACGACCGCCTGACAGGACAGCCGCGAGTCCGGCTCCAGGCCCCAGGCCTTGTCGAGCATGTCCTCTTCGTCCTCGGTGGCCTCCTCCAGACTGTCCAGCCCCTCGCGCACGTAGACGTGGCAGGTCGTGCAGGCACAGGACTTCTCGCAGGCGTGTTCGATCTCGATCCCGTTTTTCAGGGCGAGATCGCAGATGCTGATGCCCGGCTCGGCCTCGATGGAGGCCCCCTCCGGGCAGATTTCCTCGTGGGGCAGAAAGATTACCTGGGGCATGGTGTCAGTTCCCTGCGTCGTATTCGCTAACGTTGTGTCCGGCGAGCGCGCGCCGGATGCTGTCATTCATGCGCCGCGCGACAAAGGCCTCGGAAGCCTGCTCCACGCGCTTGCGCGCCGCCTCGATGGCGTCGGGGTCGACCCCCTTCTCGCGTTCGGCGCGCAGGGCGTCGCGCGCCTGCTCGATGGTCTGGCGTTCCGCGGCCTCGAGGTAGCGGTCACCGTCCGTCTCCAGCGCGGCGTCCAGCGCCTCGAGCACGCGGTCGGCCTCGACCTGTTCCTCGCGCAGGCGCCGCGCCTCCATGTCCTCGCGCGCGGAGGAGGCGGAATCGCGCAACATCTGCTCGATCTCGGAATCGGTCAGGCCGTAGCTCGGCTTGACCTCGATATGCGCCTCCACACCCTGGGTCTGCTCGCGTGCCGTTACGTTCAGCAGGCCGTCGGCGTCCACCTGGAAGGTCACGCGAATGCGCGCCGCGCCCGCGACCATCGGCGGGATGCCCGACAATGTGAACCGGGCGAGCGAGCGGTTGGCATCGACCACATCGCGTTCGCCCTGCACCACGTGCAGCGACATCGCGGTCTGGCCGTCCTTGAAGGTGGTGAACTCCTGCGCCCGCGTGACCGGGATGGTGGTGTTGCGCGGGACGATGAACTCGACCAGACCGCCCATCGTCTCCAGCCCCAGCGACAGCGGGATCACGTCCAGCAGCACCAGTTCGGTATCCGGCTTGTTGCCGGCGAGGATGTCCGCCTGTTGCGCGGCCCCGATCGCGACCACGCGGTCCGGGTCGATGCCGGCGTGCGGGGTGCGGCCGAAGAATCCCTCCACCGCCTCACGCACCGCCGGCATGCGGGTGGAACCACCGACCAGTACCACCTCGTCGATGGCGCCAGGCTCCAGACCGGCATCCTCCAGCACCTGCCGGCAGGCGGCCATGGTGCGCTCCAGCAACGGCCGCGCCAGCTCCACCAGGGTGTCGCGATCCAGCTCGCCGGACCAGGTGGCGCCATCGGCGCGCCCGACCTCGACCGGGGTGCTCGCGGCATCGGTCAGGGCCTCCTTGGCCTGGCGGGCGGCCAGCAGCACGCGGCGCAGGCGCTGCGGATCGGTCTCTCCGGCCATGCCGGCCTGGTTCAGCAGCCAGTCGGCGATGGCGCGGTCAATGTCGTCGCCGCCCAGGGCCGAGTCGCCGCCGGTCGCCAGCACCTCGAACACCCCGCGGCGCAGCTGCAGGATGGAGATATCGAAGGTCCCGCCGCCCAGGTCATAGACGGCGATGGTGTTCTCCTCGCCCTGGTCCAGTCCGTAGGCGACAGCCGCCGCGGTCGGCTCGCTGATCAGGCGGAAGACATTCAGGCCGGCCAGCTGTGCGGCGTCCCGCGTGGCCTGGCGCTGGGCATCGTCGAAGTACGCGGGCACGGTGATCACCACGCCTTCGAGTTCGTCGCCCAAGGTCTCCTCGGCCCGCTGGCGCAGGGTATGCAGGATCTCCGCGGACACCTCCACCGCCGTCTTGTCGCCCGCGGCGGTCTCGATGCGCGGCACGCTGGACTCGCCGGTCTTCAGCCGGAACGGCAGCTCGCCGGACAGCGTGGCGACGTCCGCCGCGCCGCGCCCGATCAGCCTTTTGACCGAGGCGATGGTGTTGTGCGGGTCATCTGCGGCGTGCTCGGCAGCCGCATGCCCCACGCTCACCGCATCTGCGGCATAGTGCACCACCGACGGCAGGATATGCCGACCCTGTTCGTCGGGCAGCGTGTCCGCCTCGCCGCTGCGCACGGTCGCGACCAGCGAGTGGGTCGTGCCGAGGTCGATCCCGGCCGCGAGATGGCGCTGGTGCGGCGCGGACTCGGCTCCGGGTTCGGTGATCTGCAATAACGCCATCGGGTATTCGGCTCCTTCACACGGGCGCGGCGGGTGCTACTTGCCGCGCGCCAGGTTCTGTCGGGTTCGTTTCGTTTCTTCCAGCAGGCGATCGAAGAAGCGCAGCTCCAGCACCCGGTCCTTGGCATCCGGCGCCGGGGTCCCCGGCTCCTTCAGGGCATCCGCCACCTTCGCCCGTGCCTCGGCGCGGGCCTGCGCCAGCTCGGTCGCGACCGCTTCCAGTGCGGTCAGATCCCCGGCCGCCGCCGTCTCTTCCAGGCGCTCACGCCACTCGATCTGTGCCTGGATGAACTCGATGTCCTGGCTGGTATCGCGTTCGGGGTCAAAGGCTACCCCGGTTCGCTCCAGCAGGTGCACCGCCCGGCGGTAGTCGTCACCCAGGATCGCGTAGGCCTCGTTCACGTCGGCCGCCACCGCTGCCGCCATGCGGCGCGCCTGGTCGCCCTGGCGCACGAAGCGGTCCGGGTGCAGTTCCGCCTGCAGGCGACGAAAGCGCTCGTCCAGCTGTTGCCGGTCGACCTCGAAGGCCACCGGCAGGTCAAACTGCTCGAATGGGTCGTTCATTGCGTCCCTTGCGACGGGCTTGCAAAAGAAAAGGGGTGGTACGACAGCCACCGGGGACGTATCCCCGGGCAACCGCCATGCACCACCCCGCGTGCGAGGCTCAGTCAGATGCTGAAGCTTTCACCGCAGCCGCACCGGGCCTTCTCGTTCGGGTTGTTGAACTTGAACCCCTCGTTCAGGCCTTCCTTGCCGAAGTCCAGCTCGGTACCGTCCAGATACACGAGGGACTTCGGGTTGACGACCATCTTGACGCCGCGATCCTCGAAGACCGTGTCGGTCTCCTCGATATCGTCGGCGAACTCCACCACGTAGGCCATGCCGGAGCAGCCGGTCGTCCTGACGCCCAGCCGAACGCCCACACCCTTGCCCCGCTTCTCGAGGAAGTTGTGGATGCGTTCGGCCGCGGGTTCGGTCACTGTAATCGCCATAGAGCCCTCAGGCAGATTTCTTCTCGGCTTCCGCGGCCTGGCCGTGGCGCTCCTGGTAGTTCGACACCGCCGCCTTGATGGCGTCCTCGGCCAGCACGGAGCAGTGGATCTTCACCGGCGGCAGGGCCAGCTCTTCGGCGATCTGGGTGTTCTTGATCTGGCTCGCCTCTTCCAGGGTCTTGCCACGCACCCATTCGGTGAGCAGCGAGCTGGAGGCGATCGCCGAGCCGCAGCCGTAGGTCTTGAACTTGGCGTCCTCGATGATGCCCTCGTCGTTGACCTTGATCTGCAGCTTCATCACGTCGCCGCAGGCCGGGGCGCCGACCATGCCGGTGCCGACCGTGTCGTCGTTCTTGTCGAAGCTGCCGACGTTGCGCGGATTTTCATAGTGGTCCAGAACCTTGTCACTGTACGCCATGACCGTTCTCCTGTTGCGTGTGTACGCGTTGCGTTAGTGGTGTCGAGCGGGCCCCTAGTGGGCCGCCCACTCGACGGTGCTCAGATCGATGCCGTCCTGGTACATCTCCCACAGCGGGGAGAGCTCGCGCAGCTTGGCGACCGCGGCGCGCACAATCTCGACCGTATGGTCGATCTCCTCCACGGTGGTGTAGCGACCGATGGAGAAGCGGATCGAGCTGTGTGCCAGCTCGTCGTCGCGGCCCAGTGCGCGCAGCACGTAGGACGGCTCCAGGCTGGCCGAGGTGCAGGCCGAGCCGGAGGACACCGCGATGTCGCGCAGCGCCATGATCAGGCTCTCGCCCTCGACGAAGTTGAACGACACGTTCAGGTTGTGCGCGACACGCTGTTCCTGGTCACCGTTCAGGTAGACCTCTTCCATGCCGTCGAGACCGGCCCAGAGGCGGTCGCGCAGCATGCGCACGCGCTCCAGCTCGGGACCCATCTCGGCACCGGCGATCGCGAATGCCTCGCCCATGCCGACGATCTGGTGCGGCGCCAGCGTGCCGGAGCGCATGCCGCGCTCGTGGCCACCGCCGTGCATCTGGGCCTCGATACGCACCCGCGGCTTGCGCCGCACGAACAGCGCGCCGATGCCCTTCGGACCGTAGGTCTTGTGCGCGGAGAAGCTCATCAGGTCTACCGGCAGCTTCGACAGATCGATCGCGACCTTGCCGGTGGACTGCGCGGCGTCCACATGGAACACGATCCCGCGCTCGCGGCACAGGTTGCCGATCGCCTCGATGTCCTGGATGACTCCGATCTCGTTGTTCACGTGCATCACCGAGACCACGATGGTGTCGTCACGGATCGCGTCTTCCAGCTCCTGCATGTCGACCAGGCCGTTTTCCTTCACGCCCAGGTAGGTGACCTCGAAGCCTTCGCGCTCGAGCTGGCGCGTGGTGTCCAGCACGGCCTTGTGCTCGGTCTTCACCGTGATGATGTGCTTGCCCTTGCGCTGGTAGAAATGCGCCGCGCCCTTGATCGCCAGGTTGTCGGCCTCGGTCGCGCCGGAGGTCCAGATGATCTCCTTCGGATCGGCGCCCACCAGCTGGGCCACCTGGCCCCGGGCGTTCTCGACCGCCTTCTCCGCGTTCCAGCCAAAGCTGTGGCTGCGCGAGGCCGGGTTCCCGAACAGGCCGTCCTTGGTCAGGCAGCCCGCCATCTTTTCCGCCACGCGCTCGTCGACCGGCGTGGTGGAGGAATAGTCGAGATAGATCGGCAGTTTCAGGTCACTCATGGGGCGTTAGCTCCTCTCCGCGGCCGCCTCGGCGGCCGCATGGCTTTTGTCGGTCGAGGCCTGCAGGGAGGCGCTGTGCATCACGACCTCCTGCACACCGTCTTTTTCCATTTGTTCGCGGTGGCGCTGCAGCACATCCGCCAGCGAGCGGGTACTGAGAAAGTCGTAGACCTGCTGGCTCAGATCGGTCCACAGGTCGTGCGTCAGGCAGCGCGAATCGGAATTGCAGTTGGCCTTGCCACCGCAGCGGGTCACGTCCACCGGCTCGTCCACCGCCACCACGATATCGGCGACGCTGATGCCCTCCGGATCCCGACTCAGGGCATAGCCTCCGCCCGGCCCGCGGCTGCTGTTCACCAGCCCCTTGCGGCGCAGCCTGGAAAAGAGCTGCTCCAGATAGGACAATGAGAGCTTCTGCCGGCGCGCCACCTCGGCCAGGGATACCGGCCCGTTGCGGGTGTGCATCGCCACATCCAGCATGGCGGTCACGGCGTAGCGGCCTTTGGTCGTCAGTTTCATGGTTGAGTGCACTTGTCGGTCATTTGCCGGCAAGCTTAGCAATACCTGACAAAAACGATCAAGTATTCCCCTGCTGTTTACGTTCTTGTTCGCTCGTGGCAGCTCCCGGGACCTCGCATTCGTCCGGCTCCAGGCCTTCCAGATCGCAGGCCTCCAGCGGGCCGGAATCGTCTTCGCCCAGGGCCTCGCCCGGGTCGATCCCGGCGCGCTTGAGCGCCTGGCAGGCCCGCTCCATGCGTTCGTCCAGGTCGTGCACCCGCTGCACGATACGGTGGATCGCGTTGGCCACCGGGTCGGGCATGTCGCGCGACAGGCCGTAGGCATCGAAGCCCATGCGGTCGGCCATCTGCTGGAATCGCGGATCGGGCTCGGGCCGTGGCCCGATGACCCGGGCCGGGATGCCGACCGCGGTCGCATCGGCCGGCACGTCCTTCAGGACCACCGCGTTGGAGCCGATGCGCGCATGGTCGCCAACGTGGATCGGGCCCAACAGCTTGGCACCCGCCCCGATGACCACCTCGTTGCCGAGCGTCGGGTGGCGCTTGCCCCCCTCCCAGGTCGTGCCGCCCAGGGTGACCTGGTGATAGATCGTGCAGTCGTCGCCCACCTCGGCGGTCTCGCCGATCACCACCCCCATGCCGTGGTCGATGAAGAAGCGCCGGCCAATGGTCGCGCCGGGATGGATCTCGATGCCGGTGAGCCAGCGGCTGAAGTTGCCGACCACCCGGCCCAGCCAGCGCAGGCGATGCGTCCACAGCCAGTGCGCGAGGCGGTGATACCACAGGGCATGCAGCCCGGGGTACGCGGTCAGCACCTCGAAGGCGTTGCGTGCCGCCGGGTCGCGGTCAAACACGCAGCGAATGTCCTCGCGCATCCTGTCAAACATCGGCCGGCCTCATTCCTGAGTCTTGCACTAAGGTATCACGTGCCCCGCACGCGCCCTCAGCGGCCCCTTTCCGTGTGCGTCAATATACCGCGCAGCATGCGCACCTCGCTGGCGCTCAGGCCGGCCCGCAGATACAGGTGGCGCAGGCGCCGCATCAGGTGGCGCGGGTTGTCCGGATCGAGCACATCGATGGTGGTCAGGGCCTGCTCGAAATGCCGGAACAGCCCCTCCATCTCCGCCTGGGTCGCGGGCGGGTCCCGCTCCACCCCGGTCGGCTCGGCTCCGGACACGGCGGGTGCTTCGCCATTCAGCGCCGCCATGCGCAGCGCGTAGGTCATCACCTGAACGCTGCCGGCCAGATTCAGGGAGCTGAAATCGGGGACGGTGGGTATCTGCACAAAGGCGTTGCAATGATCGAGTTCGGCGTTGGTCAGACCGCTGTGCTCGCGACCAAAGACCAGGGCCACCGGCCCCTCGGCGGCGTTCGCCAGCGCCTGCCCGGCCGCGTCAGCGGGCCCCAGAACCGGTACCGAGTGGGTGCGCAGACGGGCGCTGGTCCCCACCACCCAGACACAGTCGCGGATCGCGGCGGCGAGGTCCTCGACCACGCGCGCACCCGCCAGCAGATCGTCCGCGCCCGAAGCCAGCGCCGTCGCGTCGGCATGCGGAAACCGCTCCGGCGCCACCAGCACGAGGTCGGTCACCCCCATGGCCTTCATCGCACGTGCGGCGGAACCGATGTTGCCCGGGTGCGTCGTGCCCACCAGCACGACCCGCACCCGGCCGAGGCGTTCTTCCATTCCCGGGGCCCTGTATTGAACGGTGCGGGATTGTACACGCGCACGGTCACGACTTCCCAAGAAAGAGCCGCTTGTGTATTGTTCGCGGCCTTCCCGCGGCGCGCCACAGGCGCCCGCCGGACACCCCGCAGAACACCAGGAGACCCCCATGCACCCCATGCTGAACACGGCGGTATCGGCGGCCCGCGAGGCCGGACGCATCACCACCCGCGCCTGGGGCCGGCCGGATCGCATGAATACCCGCGAGAAGGCCCGCAACGACTGGGTTTCGGACGTCGACCTCTCGGCGGAACAGGCGATCGTGCAGACCCTGCGCCGCGCCTATCCCGATCACGCGATCATGGCCGAGGAAGGCGGCGAGCAAAGCGGTGCCGACGCCGATTTCGTCTGGATCATCGACCCGCTGGACGGCACCACCAACTACCTGCGCGAGATCCCGCAGTACGGCATCTCCATCGCGCTGAAGCACAAGGGACGGCTGGAACAGGCGGTGGTCTACGACCCGCTGAAGGAAGAGCTCTTCACCGCCACCCGAGGTGCCGGTGCCTTCCTCAACAGCCGCCGCATCCGGGTCTCCGAGCGCAAGGACCTCAACGGCGCGCTTCTGGGTACCGGCATCCCGTTTCGCGAGGGCCAGGACCTGGAGCGCTACCTCAGCAGCCTGCGCCACCTGATCCCGGGCACGGCCGGCGTGCGCCGCCCGGGCTCGGCCGCGCTGGATCTGGCCTGGGTCGCCTGCGGGCGCTTCGACGGCTTCTGGGAGATGGGCCTGCAGCCCTGGGACATGGCCGCGGGCCTGCTGCTGGTGCAGGAAGCCGGCGGCGTGGTCAGCGACTGGCAGGGCAACCCGGACGTGATGCGCCGCGGCGACGTCGTCGCCGGCAACCCCAAGGTCCTCAAGGCGATGCTCCAGCGCCTGCACAAGGCCGAAAAGGAAGCCTCCGCCCGCTCCGACGCCTGAAGGGCCTGTTGGGTCACCACGAAGCACACGAAGGCACGAAGAAGGTCAGATGCGACTAACAGGAAGGTTAGAAGATCGGAAGGAATTTAGTTTGGATGAATGACCCCGGAAACGGGCAAATCGCCACCAGAAATCGTTCCTTCCAGCCTTCCCTTCTTCCTGTTAACCGCCCTTGACCTTCTCCGTGTCCTCTGTGCGCTCTGTGGTAATACAGCCCTTCAGCGATCGCGCTGCTGCAGCCAGAGGATCAGGCGGGCGTGGTGGTGCGGGTCGGACTCGATGGCGCGCCCCGGGCGCAGGTCGTATTCCGCGAACGCCGCATCCACCGCCTCGCTGGCATCACGCCACTCCGCGCTGAGACGGAAGATCAGGGTCGTCGGCGACGGCCGGTGCACCGCCGGATGGAAGCGCTGCGAGATCATCCCCGGCAGCGGCGGCTCCGGCTCCGAGCGGAAGCCGTCGTCATCGCGGAAGCGTTCCCAGGCCGCCTCCAGCAGTGCCAGCGCCGGCCCCTGCTCGCCCTCGCCCGTGGCGGCCTTCCAGTCCCGCAGGCCGCGCGCGACAAAGGCGTAATCATTCAGCGTGGCCGTCCCGGCCTGATCCGCGGGCAGCCCCATCAGCGTGGGCAATTGGTCGGGATCGGAAGCGACCTCCAGCAGCCAGCCGTGCACCGCCGCACCCGCCTCGCGGAAGCGCTCGTCATGCTGCGCCCCCTCCGCGAGGGCGGAGAGCAGCAGGCCATGCGCCCCGGTCAGGACCTTTTCGTCCCGCGGCAGGCCGCGCGCCTCGCGCGCCCGGATCAGCATCTCGCGCCCGGCGTTCACCTGCTCGCGAACCTCCGCCTCGTCCAGGTCAAAGCGCTCCGCCAGGGCCTCGACCCCCGCGCCGCGCCGGGGCAGGTAGCCGAGATCGAACACGGAACTCCCCTCCATGCCGAACCACGCGCGCACCAGGTCCGGGTAGTCATGGTCCGCCAGCGCGGACTCCAGATCCGCCTCGGGCCACAGGTAGGCACCCCCCTCACGCCCTTCCTCGTCGACCGCCGACAGGCTGGAGGCGAACCCGCGGAAACCACCCTCGGCGGTATCCGCCTGCTCGCCGGTCTCGTCCTCGCGCAGGGCCATGTCGCGCTTGACGAAGTCGAGGTTCTCCAGCCCCAGCTCGATCCAGTCTTCGCGACCGAAATGCTCACCGGCCCGTAGATACAAAAGCGCGAGCTGGGCCTGATCCTCCAGCATCACCTCGAAGTGGGGCTCGTTCCAGTCCGGCGACTCGGAATAGCGGAAGAAACCTCCCCCCAGCACGTCGCGCAGACCGGAGTGGGCCATCTCGTCGAGCGTGATTTCCAGGAACTCGCCGACCCAGCCAGGCGCGGTGCCCGCCTGCACGGCCTCCAGCATCGCGTGCAGATACGGCGAATGCGGGAACTTGGTGGAGCTGCCGAACCCGCCCTGCAGGTCGTCGGCCTCGCGCTCCAGGCGACTCCACAACACCTGCGGCAGGCGGCCGGCACGGCTTTCCGACAGGGGCTCCTCGCCCGCACGCAGTTGCTGGGTCAGCTCGTCACTGCCGCGCCGCGCCAGATCGACCAGCCGGTCGTAGTCCGCCTCCAGGCGTTCGGTAATGCCGTCGAGGAACTCGGCGAACTGATCGCGCGGGGCATAGACCACGCCGGTCAGGGCATGCCCCTGGGGCGTAACCACCACGTTGAGCGGCCAGCCCGCGCTCCCGGCGGTGGCGCGCTGAAACTCCAGCAGGTAGCTGTCCAGCGCCCCGTCGACCTCGCGATCGACCTTCACCGGGATGAAATTCTCGTTCAGCCGCTCGGCAATGCCCTCGTCCTGGAAGCTCTCTTCCTGCATGACATGGCAGTAGAAGCAGGAGTAGTAACCGCTGGAGATCAACAGCGGCCGCCGCTCCTCCCTGGCCTGTTCCAGCAGGGCCGGATCCCAGGCCCGCCACTGGACGGGGTCGTCCGTGTGCAGCCGGAGGTAGGGCGAGATGCTGTCGGCCATCTCGGGGTTGGCCTGCGCCACGCCGGGCATCGCGAGGGCTGCGACCAGCAGCGAAACAA
Source organism: Thioalkalivibrio sp. ALE22 (assembly GCF_000381445.1). Lineage (NCBI taxonomy): Bacteria > Pseudomonadati > Pseudomonadota > Gammaproteobacteria > Chromatiales > Ectothiorhodospiraceae > Thioalkalivibrio > Thioalkalivibrio sp. ALE22. The sequence continues at coordinate 80,788 of NZ_KB906507.1, read as the reverse complement.
CCAGACCGGCCCGGCGATTTTCCGGCGTTGCAAACATGTGACCCTCCAGCAGCATCTAGAAAAGGTTGCTACCCTTTGGGACGCGAAGACCGGAAAGGTTCATCCCTGCAGCCCAATGGTCTCCGCGGATCGCATCCGGGATCCGGCACTTGTACATGCGCTGTATAAATGTCGTACAATTTATTCATGGCGAGCGCAACGCACATCGAACTTCAAGACGAAGAAGGCCTGTACCCGATCCGGCACGTGTGCGCGGAGACGGGCATTAACGACGTGACGCTGCGCGCCTGGGAGCGTCGCTACGGGCTCATTCGTCCCATGCGCACGCCCAAGGGCCATCGGCTCTACAGCCCCGGCGATATCGCCCGCATCAAGCGGATCATGGAATTGCTGGACCAGGGCATCCCGGTCTCCCAGGTCCACCGGGTTCTGGACGACGAACCCGCAGCCGCCACCCCCCGCCCGGATCCGGACGCGACCGAAGACGCCCCGGACACCACCACAAAGCCCCGGCATCGCGACAGCCCCGGCCCCGGGATCGCACCCCACACCATGGATCCGGTCGCCGAGGCACTGTACGACTCGGTCACGGATCTGGATGCAGGGGAGCTGGATCGCGTCTACGCCCGGCTGGTCATGCGCCACGGCTGGAATGGCGTGCACGAAAGCGCCTTCCTCGAGGTGTACCGCCGCCTGCGCGAGGAATCCCGTCACAATGCCGAGGGCGAGGTCCGCCTGGCGGTGTTCGCCGCCTGGGCCACGGCCGCATTCGCGGACCAGCTGCGCTCGGCCACGCGCGCCTGCGACGACCCGTCCTACCCCTGTCTGGTCCTGGGCGGCGGGCACCAGCAGGTCGGCGGACTGCTGCTGCAGCTTGCCTGCGCCCGCCACGGCCTGAAGACCCTGCCCCTGTTCGACGCCACCAGCCCCGAGGGTCTGGAGACGCTGATGCGCCGTCTGCGTGCCCCGGCGCTGATCATCCATGGTTCCTCGCAGTTGATGCGCAGCCCCGAACTGCCCCGGGTGGAGGCCATCCTCAACCAAGCCGGACCGCCCTGCTACCTTGCCGGCTCGGCCGCGCTGGAGCTTTCCAAGGTCAAGCACGGCCGCACGGTGGAGGTTCTGCCCGGACCGCCGCTGGAGGCCGCCGCACGACTCTCCCGGCACCTGCCCCAGTAGCCGCCGCGCGCGCCTCCCGGCTCAGTGGCCACCTCCGCCGCGTCCGTGCGCACCCTCCTGGTTGTGCTCGGCGACCAGCTCGCCCCCGACCACCCGGTTCTGCAGGAGCTGGACCCCGACCGGGATGCCGTGTGGATGGCCGAGGTGGCCCACGAATCCCGCCACGTCCTCTCGCATGCGGCCCGCACCACCCTGTTCCTGTCGGCGATGCGCCACTTCGCCCGGCAGCTCCGCAAGGCAGGCCTGAGCGTTCACTATCGCCATCTCGGGGAGCACCCCGAGCCAACCCTGGGCGAGGCCCTGGACACCGACCTGGAACGGCTCCAGCCGACCCGGGTGATCGTCCTCCAGCCGGGGGAACATCGTGTATGCCGTCAGCTTGAGGCCACCTGCCGCACCCGGGGCGTGCCACTGGAGGTCCGCGAGGATCCCTGCTTCCTGGTATCGCAGACGACCTTCGAGCAATGGGCCGGGACGCGCAAGCAGCTGCGCATGGAGTACTTCTACCGCCAGCAGCGAGCCGCCCTGGGCATCCTGATGAATGGCGACGAACCCGCCGGCGGACAGTGGAACTTTGACGCCGACAACCGCGGACATTTCGGCCGGGACGGGCCCGGCCTGCTGCCGCCCCCCGTCGCCTTCGAACCCGACACGATCACGCGCGAATGCCGGGATGCCGTCGCCCGGTATCTGCCGGAACTGGCGGGCCAGACGGATGCGTTCGACTGGCCGGTCACCCCGGAACAGGCACAACAGGCCCTGGCCGACTTCATCCAGCACCGCCTGCCCCTGTTCGGCACCTATCAGGACGCGATGTGGACCGACCAGCCGTGGCTCTATCACGCCCGCCTGTCCGCCGCGCTGAACCTGCACCTGATCCATCCGCGCGCGGTGATCGACGCGGCGGAACAGGCCTGGCGCGACGGCCATGCGCCGCTCCCCGCGGTCGAGGGGTTCATCCGGCAGATCCTCGGCTGGCGCGAATACGTGCGCGGGCTGTACTTCCACTTTGGCGAGGCCTGGCACGAATGGAACGCCCTGGAGGCGGAGCAGCCGCTGCCGGCCCTCTACTGGGACGCCGACACCTCCATGCAGTGCCTGCACCAGGCCGTGGGCCAGACCCTGAAACGCGGTTATGCGCACCATATCCAGCGACTAATGGTCACCGGGCTGTTCGCCCAGCTCCTGGGCGTGCGCCCGGCCGAGATCCATGCCTGGTATCTGGGTATCTACGTCGATGCCGTGGAGTGGGTGGAACTCCCCAACGTGGTCGGCATGTCGCAGTATGCCGACGGCGGCCGCATGGCCTCCAAGCCGTACGTCGCCACCGGCCGCTACATTCAGCGCATGAGCAACTACTGCCGGCACTGCCCGTTCGACCCGGCCGAGGCCCTCGGCGCGAAGGCCTGTCCGTTCACCACGCTTTACTGGGACTTCCTCGACCGTCACCGCGAGCGGTTCGCCCGCCACCCGCGCACCGCGCTGCAGTGGAAGCACCTCGAGAAGATGGACCCCGAACGCCTGGAGGCCATCCGCGCCCAGGCCCGCCACATCCGCGACACACTCGCGCAGGGAGACCGTATCTGATGCCGCGCCCCGGCCCCACCCTCGTCTGGCTGCGCCGCGACCTGCGCCTGGCCGACCAGCCTGCCCTGCACGCCGCCAGCGAGCGCGGCGGGCCGGTCATCCCGGTGTTCATCCATGCCCCGGAGGACGAGGCGCCCTGGCAACCGGGGGCCGCATCCCGCTGGTGGATGCACCACAGCCTGCAGGCCCTGGACCAGGACCTTTGCAAGAACGGTTCGCGCCTGATCCTGCGCGCCGGCCCCGCCCTTGAAACCGTGCGGACCCTGGTACGCGAGACCGGTGCCACTGCCGTCTACTGGAACCGCCTGTACGAGCCCGCCCGGGTCCTGCGCGACCCGGAGATCAAGGCCGGCCTGCGCGCCGATGGCCTCGAAGTCCACAGCTTCAATGCCCACCTGCTGGTCGAGCCCTGGGAGGTCGAAACCGGCCAGGGCCGGCCCTACAAGGTCTTCACCCCATTCTGGAAGGCCTGCCTGCACCGCGGCATTGATCGCGACCCGCTGCCCGCGCCCAACGACCTGCCGCCCCCCGATGCTTGGCCCGCCAGCCTGCGCCCGGAAGACCTCGGACTCCTGCCCGAGATCGACTGGGCCGGGGGCCTGCGCGCCGCCTGGACGCCCGGGGAGGACGCGGCCCACCAGCGGCTGACGCAATTCCTCGACGGCGCGCTGCACGCCTACGCCAGCGAACGCGACCGCCCGGACCATGACGGTACCTCGCGCCTGTCACCGCATCTGCACTTCGGCGAGCTCTCCCCGCGCCAGATCCTGCGCGCCCTGCGCCAGACCGGCCTGCATCCGGACCACGGAGGACCCGAGGCCTTCGTGCGCGAGCTCGGCTGGCGCGACTTCGCCCATCACGTGCTCTATCACTTCCCGCACACCCCGGAACGGCCGCTGAACCCGCGCTTCGAGGCCTTCCCCTGGCGCGAGGACGCGGCGGACCTGCGCGCCTGGCAGCAGGGCCGCACTGGGCTCCCGATCGTCGATGCCGCCATGCACCAGTTGTGGGAGACCGGCTGGATGCACAACCGCCTGCGCATGGTGGTCGGCTCCTTCCTGACCAAGAACCTGCGCCTGCACTGGCAGCACGGCGCGCACTGGTTCTGGGACACCCTCGTGGATGCCGACCTCGCCGCCAACACCCTGGGCTGGCAGTGGGCCGGAGGCTGCGGCGCCGATGCCGCGCCCTACTTTCGCGTGTTCAACCCGCAAACCCAGGGCGAACGCCACGACCCCGACGGCGCCTTCGTGCGCCGCTTCGTCCCCGTACTCAAGGACGTCGAAACGCGGTATATTCACGCGCCCGGCGCCAGCGGCGCACGCGGCTATCCGGCCCCCATCGTGGACCTGAAAGCCAGCCGCCAGGCCGCACTCGAGGCCTTCCAGGCCATCAAAGACCACTGATCGAAACAGGCCCCTACCATGAGCTTCTCCGAACAGAACCTGCAGTACCCCAAGGACGTGAGCTACAACTTCAGCCGCTACGACGACACCACCCCGGTACGCGTCACCCACGAGGGCAAGCGCTTCATCGGCCAGCTGCTGAACCACGAGGCTCCCTACCGTATCCGCATCACCGAGGAGGTCGTCAGGCCGGGCGCCTCGCGCTTCATCCCGGTGCGCGAGATCCAGGTCCAGACCCTCGAAGCGGTGGAATATCTGCACAACGGCCACCACGGGCACTAAGCCACTGCCGACGGCCGCGCCCGACTCCGGGCGCGGCCGTTCCCCCGGCGTCGACCCGACATCGCTGCACGCAGCGCGCGCGGGACTGCTACTCTCGTAACAGGACCTCCGCCAAAAGGGACGACTGCCATGCACCGCTTACTTGCATCTTTCCTGCTTGGTGCCCTGCTGCTCCCCGGCCTGGCACTCGCCGACAAACCCGGCGATCAGCGTGCCATTGCCGGCATGGACACCGGGCGCATCCTCTGGGACATCACCATCGGCGAACCCGACCGGCTGATCGCCCGCCTGAGCGTGATCCGCGAGACCTACGACGACATGCAGCGCCAGGGCCTGGAGCCGGAGATGGTGTTTGCCTTCCGGGGCGGCGCGGCGGGGCTGATCGCCCGCTCTACCGACCACCTCGATATCGAGGACGTCTCCGCCGTGCGCCATATCCACGAACGGCTGGAGGGCCTGCTGGAACTGGACGGCATCCACATGGAGGCCTGCAGCATTGCCACGCGGCGCTTCGACCTCGAACAGGACGACCTGCTGCCCGGGATTCACCTGGTCGGCAACACGTTCCTCTCGATCATGGGCTACGAAAACCAGGGCTATGCAACCATCCGCATTGACTGACCCCGGCCGCGGAATGCCGGTACAATCAACCCGGACGGAGATGGGGCCCGCCCCTGCACCGCAAATGCGGCGGCGGCCCGGTACACGAACGCCCTGACCGGATCGCGGAAGGCCACAAACGGCCGCTGACGAAGAAGACGGGAGACCTGCTTGGCGCATATGGAAATCACGACCTTCGGCACCGTCGGCGTGCGCGTGGAGGACCGTGACATACCCGCTCTCTCCGGGACGAAACTCGGCCTGCTCCTCACCTATGTGGCGGCCGAGAGCCCGCGGCGTATCCCGCGCGAGGAACTGGCCCGCCTGTTCTGGCCCGACCTGGACGCCGACAGCGCCCGGGTCAACCTGCGCCAGGGCCTGTTCCAGCTGCGTCGCCAGCTACCCGCCGGCGACCCGCCCCTGCTCGACACGACGCCCCGCTATGTGCGCTTCCAGCCGCAAGCGGACTCGCGCATCGACTTCCTCACCCTGCAGCGTGCGCGCTCCGAGCGCCGCACGACCGAGGGGCGGGAGACCACGGCACCCCCGCCGGACCTGGCCATTGTGTGCGAGTACCGCGGACACTTCCTCGAGGGCCTGCGCGCCCTGCAGGACCTGCCGGAACTATCCGCCTGGGCCCAGTCCCAGCGCGACCATCACTGGCAGAATCTTCTGGTCTTCATCGGCCACAATCTCCCCGAACTCGCCAAGCCCAACGAGGGCGAACCCCTGCTGGCCGAGCTCCACCGCCTGCTGGCCATGGAGCCCCACGACGAGACCCTGCACCACCTCCTGATGAAGGCCCTGGCGGCCAGCGGCCACCCCAAGCGCGCGCTCGAGCACTATGCCCACCTGGAGGCCGAGGCCGGCAAGCCCCCGGGCGAACTGCTGGCGCGCACGCGCGAGGAAATCCTGGGCGCCGAACGCGCCGAGGCCAGCCATCAGCACGCCAGCCCCGAGGATGCCGAGCCCGCCACCCTGCGCCCCGAACGCCGTCGGGTCACGGTCGTGGCCTGCCATGTACAGCCCGATGCCGACGCCGACATCGAGATCCAGCAGCAACAGGTCAACCGCACGCTGGAGCATGTCGACTTCGTCCTGTTGAGCCACCACGGCCATGTCGTGCCCTCGCCCGGCCATGGCCTGCTCGCCTATTTCGGCTATCCCGCCGGACGCGAAGAGGCGACGGTCGACGCCGTGCATGCCGCCTGGCAGGCGCTGGAGAGCGCCCCCGGTGACTGCCAGCTGCGCCTCGCCGTGGATACCGACCTGATCGTCACCGGCGCCGACCCGGATCTGCCCGACCCCGCCGGCCAGCTCACCGCCCGCGTACACGAGTGCGCCCAGCGCGCCGACCCCGGCACCCTGCGCGTCAGCGCACCCACCCATGCCCGCGTGTCCGGCTACTTCAGCTCCCGCGAGGCGGAGGACGGCACGGGCGCCTACCGCGTCACCGGCGATCCCGGTCCGCTGGACCGCGTGGATGCCCAGACCCTGCGTGGCCTGACGCCGCTGACCGGCCGCAGCCCGGAACTGCAGGCACTGCGTGGCCACTGGGATCAGGTACTCGACCGCGACGAGGTCCGCTTCGTGCTGGTTCAGGGCGAGGCCGGTCTGGGCAAGAGTCGCCTGGCCCGCGGACTCGATCTCCAGGTCCGCGGCCAGGCCCGCTCACGCTACCTGCTCAAGTGCCGCGAAGACCGCGCCCGCCAGCTCCTGGCCCCGGTACGCCAGGCCTTCGCCACCTGGATGGGACACGACACCCTGCGCGATGCCCGGAAGCGCCGACTCGCCGGCGCCCTCAAGCATGCCGGGGTCGCCCCGGAGCTTGCGCCACGCCTGGCCCACTGGCTCACCCATCCGGACGCCGACGGTCCCGAAAGCCTCGCCCACGAAGGGCTGGACCGCGACCGCATCATCGACACCCTGGTCGAACTGGTGCAGCGGCGCGCCGCCCACGGTCCGACCCTCCTGATCTGCGACGATCTCCACTGGATGGACTCGGGCACGGCGGAGTTCCTGCGCCGGCTGTACCAGCGCCTGCAGCACCAGCCCCTGATGGCCATCCTGACCGCGCGCATGAGCTTCCGCTCCTCCTGGCGCGATCTCTCGCTGCAGCACATCCGCCTGCACGGCCTGGACGATGCCGCCGCCCGCGACCTGGTCGATCGCCTGGACCCCCACGGCCGCCTGGCCAGCGGCCTGCGCGACCAGCTGGTCGAACGCGGCGAAGGCGTGCCGCTGTTCCTCGAGGAACTCACGCGGTATGCCCTGGAGGCTGCCCGCAGCGGTCAGCTCCCGGACACCCTGCCACCCGGTCTCTCCAACCTGCTGGTCGCACGCCTGGAACAGCTGGGCAGCGCCCGGGAACTGGCCCACTCGGCCGCAGTCATCGGCCGCGACTTCGATACCCGCATCCTCAGCCGACTGCGTGGTCAACCCGCCGACACCATCCGGCGGCAGCTGACCCGGCTGACCGGAAAGGGATTCATCGAACCCGCCGGCATGGTGGATGGCGTGCGCTATCGCTTCCGCCACGCCCTGTTCCGTCAGGCGGCGTACGAGTCGATGCTGCTGAGTGAACGCACGCGCCTGCACGGCCAGCTGGCCGACCTGATGCAGGAAGACGGCGAGAACGGCATGCAGACCGCGGACTGGGGCCGCATCGCCAGCCACCTCTACCATGCCGCTCGCTACCCCGAGGCGGTCAGCGCCTGGCTGCATGCCGGCGAGGCGGCGTTCGCGCGCGGCCTCCTGCCCGAGGCCTCGCACTACTTCGAGGATGCCCTGGCCTGCCTGGAGCGCCATCCGGAGGCTCACAAGGAACATGAGCCGACGGATTTGGAACACAACACGCTGCGCGCCCTCGGCGGGCTCGGCGCGTCCAATCTGGCCCTGCTGGGCTATGGCTCACGCACGGTCAATGACATCTTCGAACGGGCCATGCACCTGACCGCGCCGGAGCAGGATCCGGTGCAGTACTTCCGCGTGCTGTGGGGTTTGTGGCACGGCGCCGGCTCCTGGCATGGCTTCACCGAGGCCCACCGTCTCGCCGGGGAGATGGAACAGCTCGCCGAACGCTCCGGCGATCGCCTGCTGCGGATCGCCGCCCATTACGTGCAGGGCAACACCCACTTCTGGACCGGCCGCTACGCCGAGGCCCTGGAACACCAGACCCGGGCGGTGGAGCTCTATCGCGAGGAAGACCACGCCGCCCTGGTAGCCCGGCACACCGAGAACCCGGCCATCAGCGCGCGCGGCTTCATGGCCTGGACGCTGCTCCACCTGGGGAACCACGCGCGCGCCTGGGCCGAGATGGACACCGCCTGCGAGCAGGCGGTCGCACTCGGCCATCGGCCCACCGAGGCCTTCGTGCAGGCCTTCCGCGCCGTGCTCGGCTTCTACAGCGGGGATCCGGACTCCACCCTGCCGGCGGCACGCCGAACGCTCGCCATCGCGCACGATTACGACTACCCGCTGTGGCGCGCCGCCGGCATCACCCTCGAGAGCTGGGCCCTCGCCCGCCAGGGACAGGGCGACGCCTGCCAGGCCATAAAGCAGCAGGTGGAGGCCATGCGTCACATCATGGACGGGGTCAACACCATCTTCCAGTACATCCTGCTGGACGCCCTGCAGGCCAGCGGCGCCGCGGCGGACCAACGCCTGAGCGTCGCCGACGACGCCCTGGCCGGCTGCCGCAAGCGGGGCGACCTCGCGTTCGAAGCGCCGATCCGGCGCCTGCGCGCCGTGGCCCTGCTCGACCAGAGCCAGGGACGCGACGAAGAAGGCTGGCACGAACTCGAGCGCGCCCGCCGTATCGCCCACGAACAGGGCAACCCCAATATCGAGCGCCAGGCCCTACTGGACCATGCGCGCTACGCCACGGACCCCCAGGTGCAGTCCTGGGCCGAGCGCGAACTCCTGCGCATCAACCACTGCATCATCCCCCGCCCGCACCCCGACGAACCCCGCCAGCGCGACCCCCGCCTCGCCTGAGGCCGTACACGCTCCAGCGAACGGGACAGCCCACAACCGGGGCCGCGGCGGTGGTGCTGCCACCACCCAAAAAAGAAAAGGCCCGAACCTTCCGGTTCGGGCCTTCTCGGGATATGGCGTCCCCACGGGGATTCGAACCCCGGTCGCCGCCGTGAAAGGGCGGTGTCCTAGGCCTCTAGACGATGGGGACGTAGAGGCAACGTCTTGTTGCTATTCCGGTGGGCCTTTGGGCCGGTCTTCTTCGCTACCCGGTGGCCGATGCAGAAGCGTCGTCACCAGACCGTTGAATACCAGCAAAAACCCGATCGGTACCAGCGCGATGAGGGGCTTGGACCAGGTCTGTTCCCCGGTGAGCATCAGCCCGAATCCGCCGATCAATCCGACTACTGCCAGCACCAATCCAACGTAGAGTGATATGACCCCGAAACGATGCATTGATGAACTCGCAAATCACCTGAGTGGTGGAGCCAGGCGGGATCGAACCGCCGACCTCCTGCATGCCATGCAGGCGCTCTCCCAGCTGAGCTATGGCCCCGTGTCAGGCGAGCGCGTACTGTAGCCAGCACCCCGAAATGTGTCAACCCGCTTCGGCGGAAATTTTCGCCAGCGCGCGGTCGATGCGGGCCAGGGCGCGCTCGCGCCCGATGAGCACCAGCGTATCATCGATGGGCGGGGAGACCGTACCCCCGGTGAGGGCCACGCGCAGCGGCTGCGCGACCTTGCCGAGCTTCAGCTCCAGGCGCTCGCCGGTATGCACCACCACCTCGTGCAGCGGCTCCTTTTCCCAGGCGCCCAGTGCGCTGAACCCGTCGTGCAGGGTCTGCAGCACGGGCTTTGCCTCGGCGGTCAGCTGCTTGCGCGCGGCCTTCTCGTCGTAGTCCTCGAACTCGCGATAGAAGTACACGCTGTTCTCGGCCATCTCGCGCAGCGTGCGCGCGCGTTCGCGCTGGGCGATCACCACATCGCGCATCGCCGGACCATTGGCCGGATCGATGCCCAGCTGGCCCAGGTGCCAGCCGAACTCCAGCGCCACATGATCCGGGTCCAGCGACTTGATGTAGTGCTGGTTGAGCCACAGGAGCTTGTCGGGGTTGATCGCCGAGGCGGACTGGTTGACGTCCTCGATATCGAACAGACGCACCAGTTCGTCCACCGAGAAGATCTCCTGGTCGCCGTGGGCCCAGCCCAGGCGCACCAGGTAGTTCAGCAGCGCCTCCGGCAGGTAGCCCTCGTCGCGGTACTGCATCACCGAGACCGCCCCGTGGCGCTTGGACAGCTTGGCACCGTCCGGGCCCATGATCATCGGCAGGTGGCCGTAGCGCGGCGGTTCCACGCCCAGCGCTTTCAGGATGTTGATCTGGCGCGGGGTATTGTTCAGGTGGTCATCGCCACGGACCACATGGGTGATCCCCATGTCCATGTCGTCGACCACCACCGTCAGGTTGTAGGTCGGCGAGCCGTCGGAGCGGGCGATGATCAGGTCGTCCAGCTCGCTGTTCTGGAACGCGACCTTGCCACGCACCATGTCATCGACGACGGTCACGCCCTCGTCCGGCGTGCGAAAGCGGATGACCGGCTCCACGCCCTCGCGCGGCTCGGTGCGCGCACGGCAGCGACCGTCGTAGCGCGGCTTTTCCTTGCGCGCCTTCTGCTCCTCGCGCATCGCATCCAGCTCTTCCTTCGTGCAGTAGCAGCGATAGGCGTGGCCTGCAGCCATCAGCTGGTCGATCACCTCCTTGTACCGGTCGAAGCGTTCCGTCTGGTAGAACGGCCCGTGATCGTAGGTCAGCCCCAGCCAGTTCATGCCCTCGAGGATCGCGTTCACCGACTCCGCGGTGCTGCGCTCCAGATCGGTGTCCTCGATCCGCAGTACGAACTCGCCACCATGGTGGCGGGCGTACAGCCAGGAGAACAGCGCGGTGCGGGCACCGCCGATATGCAGATAGCCGGTCGGACTGGGGGCAAAACGGGTGCGAAAACTCATGCGGGCTACTCGTCTCGATCGGGAGGTGGAAAACGAAGGCGCATAGGGTAGCAGAACGCCACTGCACTGCCGCGCGGACCGCCGACTATACTCGAAATGAGTACACAGACCGGCCGAACCCGGGCCCAAGGAGTACCCATGAATACCGCTCTTACTCGGCTCTCCACACTGCTCGTGCTGACGGGAGGCCTCGCGCTGGCCGGAAGTGCCATGGGCAGCGACCGCATCGCGCCGCCGGATGGCGCGAAGGTCTATTTCATCAGCCCGCAGGATGGCGAAACGCTCGAAAGCCCGGTGCGGGTCCAGATGGGCCTGCGCGGCATGGGTGTCGCCCCGGCCGGTGTGGAGATGGACAACACCGGCCACCACCACCTGCTGGTGAACAAGCCGCTCGACGAGGTGGACCTGGACGCCTCGCTGCCCTTCTCCGACCACAAGCGCCATTTCGGCGGCGGGCAGACCGAGGGCGAGCTGGAACTGGAACCCGGCGAATACGCCCTGCAACTGCTGTTCATGGACTACCGTCACATCAGCTTCGACCCGCCCGTTGTCTCCGAGAAGATCACGATTACCGTGGAATAGATCTGTACCACACCATCAAAAAGCCCCCCTCCGTTTCCGGAGGGGGGCTGGCGCATTCGATTCCGATGCGGCCGGTTACGGCAGCGCAGGAATCTCGAACTGCGGCATGTCGCCGGTCAGCGCGTGCATGAAGGCCTCGATATCCGCGACCTCGTCATCGCTGAAGTCCTGCCCCAGCATTTCCTCGCCCATGATGCGGATCGCCTCTTCCAGCGTGGCGGTCTCCCCGTTGTTCATGTAGGGGTAGGTCAGGGCCACGTTGCGCAGGGTCGGGGTCTTGAACGCAAACCGGTCGCTCTCCTCACCCGTGACCAGGTAGCGGCCCTCGTCCTCCGAACCCGGCACCTGGATACGGTGGAAGTTGCTGTCGGTCAGCGCCGGCCCACGGTGACAGGCCACGCAGCCGTTGTCGGCGAACAGTTTCATCCCGCGCATCTGCTGCTCGCTCATCGCGCCCTCATCCCCGGCCAGCCAGCGATCCAGCGGCGAGTTCGGGGTGTTCAGCGTACGCTGGAACGTCGCCAGCGCCTTGGCCACGTGGTCGGTATTGATCACGTTGTCGCCGTCATAGTCGGGATAGGCGGCCTCGAATTTCTCCTGGTACTCATTGAACTCCTCCAGGCGGGCGATCGCATCCTCCAGCGGCATCGCCATCTCGATCGCGTCCTGGATCGGGCCCAGGGCCTGCCCCTCCAGGTCGTCCTCTCGGCCATCCCAGAACTGCGCGGTGAAGAAGCCGGAATTCAGCACGGTCGGGGTATTGCGCTCGCCAACCTGGCCGTCATGGCCTACCGCGCGCGGGATGCGGTCCGCCCAGCCCAGCGCCGGGTTGTGGCAGGTCGCGCAGGAGATCACGCCGGAGCTGGAGATGCGCGGCTCGAAGAACAGCATCTTGCCCAGCTCGATCTTCTCCTTGGTCATCGAGTTGTCCGCCGGGATCGGCGGCAGCGCCGGCAGCGGCTCGAACACGTCGCGATACTGCGAGTAATCAGTATCCGCCACGGCGGGCGCGGCCACGCCCAGCGCCAGGGCGGTGCAGACCGAAAAGATGGCGCTGCGAAGATAAGAACCTCGGATCATGGCAAAGTCTCCCTGAGATTGGATCGGTGTCGGCGAAGACCGATATAGACTCGGTCCAAATCACCTGAATCCCACCCTATCGACCCGGTATTCGATCGACCAGCGAAATCAGCGCTCCCGTTGATCCAGATCAATCACTGCGGTTGGTCGCTCATCAAACGCTCTTCTTGCCAGCCTGTTTGCACCCCAGTACCCTTCGCCCCGCCTCCAGGTGCCCTGGCGTTCCATCGCCGGGGATAATCGGGAAGCCGGTGCGCGAACTGCCGTTCGCAATGCCGGCACTGCCCCCGCAACGGTAGGTGAAGACAACGGATCAACAACCACTGCGCCGCAATTCGGTGTGGGAAGGCGATCCGCCCGGGCACCCCCGCCCGCTTCACGAGTCCGGAGACCGGCCAGGAGGAAACCTGACGCTGCGGCGGGCAAGCGGTCGGGTCGGGCTTGCTGTGTCTATAGTCCCCGACCTCCCCTGGCCCACCCAGCGTCGTTCCATCCACGGCGCACGGGGTGTGCGTCCCAGGGAGAATGACCTTGAACAAACCGACCCGACGACCCGGCCGGCCGCCACTCCTGGCTCCGGCCCCGACCCTTCTCGGCCTGTTGATCGCCAGTGGCGGGGCTTCCCCCCTCCAGGCACAGTTCGAGTTCGGCAGCGAAGCCGACGGCTTCGCAATCACCCTGGACCCGCTCATCCAGGGCCGCTACGCCATCGAGCGGGGCGACGAGGGAACCACCACCGAATTCGACTTTCGCCGCGCCTGGCTGGATACGACGGGCACCCTCTTCCACCCCGATCTTAGTTTTCGCCTGCAGCCCGACTTCAGCAGCGGCGAGCTCTCGATGCGCGATGTCTGGCTCCAATACGCACTGACCGAGTCCCTCGACCTGCGCGCCGGCCAGTTCACCGTACCCTTCGGCCTGCCGAGGGACATCGGTGGCCCCAACCGGCTGTTCACCGAATTGAGCATCGCGGGGAATCAGTTCGAGGTCCCGGCTGGACGCGATACCGGCGTCACCCTACTGGGGGGCGACAGCGACGACCGGGCCTGGGCCATCGGCGTGTTTGATGGTCGCGGCCGCCTTGACCAGCGGGATGACCGACCGTCCACCTCCGGCCACCTGTTCAGCGCTCGGGGGGCCTGGGCACCGGTAGGCACCCTTCCACGCGACAACACGACCGTCGGCAAGCCGGTCGAGCATACAGTGGCCCACGGCGTCGGCCTGCAGGCGGCGAACCGCAATCACCTGCGCGACTGGACTCGCGGGCGGGAGAACCAGGTAAATCAGCAACGCGCCGACTGGGTCACCGCAACGGCCGACAGCGTCGTCAAGTTTGCCCGCACCGCCATTTCATTCGCCGCCTTCCGCCGCGACGTATCGCCCGATCACGGCCCCTCCTACCACGACTTGGGCGCCGAACTCGAGCTGGCTCAGGCACTGCCCTGGGAGGGGCTCGAGGTTGCCGCGCGCCACGCTGTGCTGCGCCACGACGCCGGCAACGACCTCGGCACCGACGAGCGCTGGCAGCGCGAGCGGGGCGCCGGCCTCAACTGGTACCACCGCGGCCAGCGACAAAAAACCCAATTGATGTGGCTGGACCGCGACGCCGGCACTTCGGACTGGGAGCTGCACTTGCAGCACCAATTCCGCTTCTGACACTGGAAAGGAGATCCGACATGACTCGACCCCCCTTTACACCGGCCCTCCGGATCGCCGGCCTTGTCCTGTTCCTGCTTGCCGCCACCGGCGCCCATGGCGACGAGGTGACGCTCCCCATGCCCGGCCCCTGGGGCAAAGACTACAGCGAGACGATGGACAACCCGGCCACAGTGGACGCCACCGAGGCCTTCCAGCGCTTCCGCCAGCAAAGCATGCAGGGCACCTCAGCCACCTACCGCAGCATCGAGCAGATCCTGCGCTACGACGCACCGTTCGCCGAGCGCCTGCCCGACCTCGCCGAGGAACTGGCGCGCCGAGCCGCCGACATCGAAACCTGGTTCGCTCGCGAGACCCCGGCGCGGGGCGGCGAACCCGGCGCCCTGCCCGCGGCCTGGGAGGACCCGGAGTTCTCCGAGTACAAGGCAGCCTACCGCGAGGCCGCCGAACGACTGCAGCGCAAGGTCGAGGCGGCCGAGGACCTGGAGAACGAAGACTTCCAGCTTCGCGCCACCGAGGCCCTGAACGGCGTGCGCCACCATTGCTTGGCCTGCCACGACCACTACCGCCGCCGCTAAACCGGGCGGGAACCAAGGGGCCGCCTCACGGCGGCCCTTTCCGTGGTCCTGATCGAGAAGAAACCGCCTTCGCCTGCAAGCAGACTCCTACAGGTTCCTGGCGATGTGGGAACCTGCTTGCAGGCGAAAAGCCCAGTGCCCCACAACACCCACCGGAGTCACCCCTGCCTGCGGAAGATCGGGGCCGCCGCCGCTTAGTCCCCGTCCATGCCGCGGTAACGGCGCACATGCGCCGGGTCGTACAGCGCACTGTCGCGGAAATCGCCCGGGTCCAGCGCCGGGCCCACCAGGATCAGCGCCGAGCGCCGCGTGGTCAGGGCCTGCGCCCGTTCCGCGATATTCCCCAGCGAACCGCGCACCACGGTCTCGTCCGGCCAGCTGGCACGGAAGACGATGGCCACCGGGCAGTCGCAGCCGTAGTGCGGCCGCAGGTCCTCGACCACGGTCTCGATATTGTGCAGCGAAAGATGGATCGCCAGGGTCGCCCCGGTGGCGGCAAAGCTCGCCAGCCGTTCGCGCTCCGGCATGGAGGACGCCCGTCCCGGCGTGCGCGTCAGCACCACCGACTGCGCCACCTCCGGCACCGTCAGTTCCCGCCCCAGGGTCGCGGCGGCGGCGGAGAATGCCGGCACGCCGGGCGTGATGCTGTACTCGATCCCGGCCGCCTCCAGCCGACGGATCTGCTCGCCCAGCGCGCTGTAGACCGACAGGTCGCCGGAGTGCAGGCGCGCCACGTCCTGGCCCGCCGCGTGGGCGCGTTCGATCTCCTCCATGATCGCGTCCAGCGTCAGCGGCGCGGTGTTGACCACGCGCGCCCCCTCCGGGGCATGTTCCAGCACGGCCTCCGGCACCAGTGAACCCGCGTACAGGCACACCGGACAGGCCGCAATACGATCCCGGCCGCGCAGGGTCAGCAGATCCGCGGCACCCGGGCCTGCACCGACAAAATGAACCGTCATGATGACTCCTCGAAAAGATGTTGGCGGTCGACCCAGGCCACCGCGCAGCTGGCCTGCGGTGACAGACGCCGCGGCAACAGCAGACGCGCGCCCTCGCCGGCCGCTGCCAGCGCCGCTGCCTCGGCCACGGAACCGACCCCGGCCGTTGCACGCACCCGTGGCGACTCCGTCAGCACTCCCCCCTGGCAGTCCGCAAGGGCGGCCATGGACGGGAATACGAGTTCCAGTTCCAGCTCCCGCGCGACCGTCGCCAGCATGCGACTGTCACTCTTATGCACCGGTGCCGCCAGCTGCCGGGCCCCGAGCACTCCGGCACGCTCCACTCCCAGCACGGCGCGAGCCTCGGCCAGTACCTCGCGCATCAGACCCTCCAGCTCCCGGGCCGTACAGGCGGAGGCGAAGCCGACGCCCGGCACGACCAAGCCCCCCTCCTGGTTCAGATCCGGCGCAGGGCCCACAGGGTCACCGGCCGCAGCGGTTTCCAGCCGGACATCGCGCCCAGCGGTTCCGAGCGACTCACATTGATGCGTGTCAGCTCGCCACCATGGCGCTCGCGAGCCGCCGCCAACACCGCATCGCCCTCCACCGTCACGCTGCTGGCGACCAGGCGCCCCCCCGGGCACAGACGCTCCACGCAGTGTTCCACCAGCCCGGGCGTCGTCAGCCCACCACCGATGAAGATCGCGTCGGGGGCAAACAGGTCATCCAGCGCCTCCGGCGCGCGCCCGTGGATGCGGCGCAGTGCCGGCACTCCCAGTGCGCTCGCGTTGCGCGCGATGCGTTCCAGGCGCTCCGCGCGCGGCTCGATGGCCACGGCGGTGTTGGCCGGATCCGCCAGCATCCACTCGATGCCGATGGCACCGGAGCCGGCGCCCACGTCCCACAGCCGCTCGCCGCGACCGGGCGCCAGCAGGGCCAGCGCCACCGCCCGCACCTCGCGCTTGGTGATCTGACCGTCCTGCTCGAACTGCGCCTCCGGCCGGCCGGCACTGGCGGCCAGCACCTGCGCCGCCGGATCGGCCCGGCATTCCAGCGCCACGGTGTTCAGCGCCTCGATCGCGACCTCCGGCCAGGCCCCGGCGCGCGCGCGGACGACCGCCTCGCGGTCCGCACCGAGGGACTGCAGCACGGTCAGGGTGGAATCGCCGAAGCCGAGCCCGGTCAGCCAGTGCGCCAGTTCCGCCGGGGTATCCCCGTCGCGGCTCAGGATCAGCAGTCGCGCGCCGTCATGCAGCCAGGGCCGCAGCGCCTCCATCGGCCGGCCGTGCACCGACAGGCAGCGGGTCTGCTGCAGCGGCCAGCCCATGCGCGCGGCGGCCAGGCTGAACGCCGAGGGCGCCGGCCAGACGGCGGTCTGCGCGACCGGAAAGCGCCGCATCAGGGTCGCCCCCACCCCGAACCAGAAGGGGTCACCGCTGGCGAGCACGCACAGCGGCTGTCCGGCGCGCGCCTCGATCCAGTCCAGCGCGGTCTCCAGCGGCGACGGCCACACCAGGCGCTCCTGCCCCGGCCGCTCCGGCAGCATCTCCAGATGCCGTGCGCCGCCGATCACCGTCGCCGCCGTGTCCAGCGCCATGCGGGCATCCGGGGTCAGCCCGGCGAGCCCCTCCGCGCCCACGCCGACGATGTTCAGCCATGGCGCTCGTTCGTCATTGGTGGCTAGACTGGTCATCCTCATGAGCTCCCGTTCATCCTCCGAAACCGGCCCCCGGGCTGCGCGCCCGCGGCAGATCCTGCTGCTGGGCGGCACCACCGAGGCCGCAGCCCTGGAACCGCTGCTGGACGGCCACCCGCGGCTGCACGCCACCGTGTCGCTGGCCGGACGCACGCGCAGGCCGGCACCCTCGCGACTGCCGCGGCGCACCGGCGGGTTCGGCGGCGCCGAGGGCCTCACCGCCTTGCTGCGCGACCACGCGATCGACGCCGTGGTCGACGCCACCCACCCGTTCGCGCGGCAGATCTCGGCCAATGCCGTCGCCGCCACGCGCCGCGCCGGCGTACCCCTGGCCCGGCTGACCCGGCCGCCGTGGCAGGCGACCCCCGGGGATCACTGGCTGCGCGTGCCCGACCTGGAGGCCGCCGCCCGCGCGCTCCCCGGCCTCGGCCGGCGCGTGCTCATCACCACCGGGCGCCAGCACCTGGAGGCCTTCGCGGCCGCGCCCGAGCTGGACTACGTGATCCGCACCATCGACCCGCCGGAACCGCCGCCGGCGCTGCCCCGGGTCACCTGGCTGCGGGCCCGCGGCCCGTTCAGCCTAGCCGACGAGCACCGGCTGCTGGAGACCCACGCCATCGACGTGCTGGTCACCAAGGACAGCGGCGGCGAGGCCACCGCCCCCAAGCTGCAGGCCGCACGCGAACGCGGCATCCCGGTGGTGATGGTGGACCGGCCGCCGGACGCCCCCGGGGTGCCCCGCTTCCACGCCCCGCAGGCAGCCCTGGAGTGGCTGGAAGGCCTCCCGCGCGTTCACCGCGACTCCGCCGACTCGACATAGCGCGGGGTGTACACGTGGCGCCGGCCGGAGGGGCGCTCCAGCACCCGGGTGGAGGCGGCGCCCACGATCACCAGCGTGCTCATGTTGGCCGCCGTCGGGTCCACCTCGCCGAGGGTGGAGATCTGCACGTCTTCGCGTTTGCCGCGTCCCACCGCGGTGGCCAGCACGACCAGTGTCTCCGACCCCTGCACCTCGCGCACGATGCCCAGTGCCTCCCCCAGCTGCCAGGGACGTGCGCGCGAGATCGGGTTGTAGAAGGCCATGGCGAAGTCGGCCTCGGCCGCCAGCCGCACCCGCCGCCGGATCAGCGACCAGGGCTTGAGGTTGTCCGACAGCGAAATCACGCAGAAATCGTTCCCCAGCGGCGCACCCAGCCGCGCCGCGGCGGCCTGCATCGCTGAGATCCCGGGAGTCACGTCCACCTCGACTCCCGCCCAGCGTTGCGCTTGCGCCCCTTCCAGGGCCTCGAAAACCGCCGCCGCCATCGCGAATACGCCCGGATCGCCACCCGAGACCACGGCCACGTCCCGCCCCTCGGCGGCCATGTCCAGGGCGTGCATCGCGCGCGCCAGTTCCTCACGGTTGTCCGAGGAATGAACACGGTGATGAGGGCCCGCAATCCGTTCCAGGTACGGCCCGTACCCCACCAGATCGGTGGCCGCTTCGAGACGGGCAGCGACCTCCGGTGTGATCCATTCCGGCCCCGCCGGACCCACCCCGACCACACTCAGCCGACCGACCACCGGACCGCCATCCCCGCTCATCGCCGAACCCCGCGCCCGGGGATCACGATCATCGAGAAATAGGGCACCCGTTCCGGGATCTCGGACAGCGGCAGGACCCGCTCCTCGGCAGTGCTGGCGCGTCCCACGTACCAGGCGCGCTCACTCAGCCCCAGCTCCTGCAGGACACCGACCACCGCATCGCGATGGGTCCCCACTTTCATGATGACCGCTGCATCAGTCCCCTGCAGGGCCTGGCGCAGATCGTCGATCGGCATCGTGCCCGGGATCACCGTCAGCAGGTCATCGCGCATGGTCAACGGAGTTGGCAGTTGGGCGGCAGAGGCCATCATCGAAGTCACTCCGGGCACAATACTCGTGCGAAAGCGCTCCTTGAGCCGCAGGTATACGTGCATGAAGGAGCCGTAGAAGAACGGGTCGCCCTCGTTCAGCACCACGACCGAGCGCCCGGCTTCCAGTTCGGCCGCCAGCTGCTCGGCACAGGCGTCGAAGAACTGTTCGATGCGGCGGCGGTATTCCTCGGAGCCGTGCGGAATCTCGTTGGTCACCGGGTACTCCAGCGGCATCTCGCACTGGCCGGTACCAAGGTGGGCGTCCACAATCGCACGCGCCTGACCGCGCCCGCCACGGCGGCAGAAGTAGGCCACGACCGGACTCTGTGCGATCAGCCGCGCGGCCTTCAACGTCAGCAGCTCGGGATCGCCAGGCCCGGTGCCGACTCCATACAGGCAGCCCGCCTCCGGAGATGCATTCACAGGGGAAGAAGTCTTCATATCCGGTCACTCGCAAAGGCGTTGATGGCCGCCGCGGCCATGGCGCTGCCACCGCGGCGTCCGAAGATGGTCAGGTACTCGAGGTCCAGCGGGCTGGCGGCCAGCGCCTCCTTGCTCTCCACCGCACCGACAAAGCCCACCGGGATACCGAGTACCGCGGCCGGACGCGGCGCGCCCTGGTGCAGCATCTCCAGCAGGTGAAACAGGGCCGTGGGCGCATTCCCGATCGCCACCACCGCACCCTCCATATGCGGTCGCCACCATTCCAGCGCCGCCGCCGAACGCGTTGTGCCCATACGCTCGGCAGCAGCCACCACTCCGTCCTCGCGCAGGCTGCAGATCACCGGGTTATCCGCCGGCAGCCGGGCGCGCGTGACCCCATGCGCCACCATGTTGCTGTCGCAGAGGATCGGCGCGCCAGCAGCCAGCGCCGCGCGAGCCGCCCGGGCCACGCCAGCCGAAAACCCGACGTCCTGCGGCAGGTCGGTCATACCGCAGGCATGGATCATGCGTACCACCGCAGACACCAGATCCTCCGGAAAACGATCCAGCGCCGCCTCGGATCGAATAATCGCGAAGGATTCCCGGTAGATGGCTGCGCCGTCGCGCTCGTAATCCGGTACGACCCCCGCGGTATCGCTCTGCGTCATGTTTCTTCTCCGTTATTCATCATCGCGTTGAGGCGCCGACGCAGGTCGGTCGGGCCCAGCCTGCGCAGGGCCGCGAGCATCCCGACGCGCTCTGCGTGCGTAATCTGTTCAAGCGCCGACAGGGCCGCTCGCAGCTGATCCGGTGAAAGACCCTCAAGAAGGGCCTCCCAGTGCGCCGGGGCAGATTGCAGCGACAGGTCGTAATGCCCCGCCCGCGCCGCAAGGACCACCCGGGCATTCGCGGGCCTCCCGCAGTGCTTCTCGCAGCCACTGACATGCAGATATTCGTCATCCGCCAGCAGCCCGCGGGCGGCTGTCCCGAGCATCGCGGCGTCCGCCCGAGTGAATGTCGTACCCGCCGAGCATCCCCCCTGACCGACACAGGCGCTCACCACTAGGCGAGGATCTCGTGGATCCGTTACTCCGCCCCATTCAGCCAGCCGGTCCAGGGTGATCGGCCGCGCCCCGACCAGCAGCACGCTGCGCCAGGGAGTCAGCCGCAGGCGCCCTTCTTGGCCGCGGATCTGCTCGGCCAGCCCCCGCAGGGCCTCGGCGCGCAGGGATCCGAACGGGAACGCGACCCCGAAGGCATCGCCATTCAGGCACGCACCAATCCCGGAGTCGGCGTTTTCGCTGCTCCGTGCCGCAACCGGATCCCCACCCGGAAGCACCCGCTCCAGCCCGGGAGGCGTCAGGGCCTTCGCGCCGAACCGAGCCAGTGCGCCGGGCAAACGGCCCGGCGGATCCGGATCCCCCTGGCGCAGCGCCACGAATTGCTCGAGGACTTGCAGGGCAGCGTCCACGGCCTTCTCCGGGCGTGCCCACCCAAGCACCGTCGCGGCGTGAGCCGACGCCCCGACGGCCACGCGAATCCACACGCCACCCGGTCCCGTACAGGCCTCCAGTCGAAGGTCCGCCGGCACTCTACCCAGCGGCAACCCGCCACCCGCCTCCACCAGCACCCCGACCTTCGGCGGCAGTGCGCGCAGGCGCGGGGTTGCGCCCAGTGCCCGCGCAAGTTGCCGCGCGATGGGCTGTACATCCATGGCGGCCTCCGGGTCAATATCCGTCGCTGGTGCCACCAGCACAATGCGCACCGCCTCCGCCTCGGGATCGCGATCCGCCAGACCCGCCGCCTCCAGTTCGGCCCGTGCCGTCTCCAGGCCCGGCGTGTCCAGACCGCGCAATTGCAGATTGCCGCGACTGGTCAGCTCCAGGTCACCGGAACCGAAACGCAGCGCCACCTCGGCGAGGATGCGCGCCTGCGCCGCGTCAAGCCCTCCGATCGGGTGACGTACCCGCATCAGAAGCCCGTCTCCGGTCGTCATGGGCGCAGCGACTCCGGGACACGCCCGGCGCACACGCGGATGCTCGGCACCCAACGGCTTCGGACCCCTGCTCATGACCGGATCCGCACGCCGCGAGCGACCAGGGTCCAGGCCACCCCGCCGACAACCAGGGTGGTCCCCACGAGCACCCAGAAGGTTGTGGCCCAGGCGAAGGACCCGGTCCCCAACAGGCCGTAGCGAAAGCCCTCGACCATGTAGTACAGCGGGTTCAGCGCTGCCAGCGACTGCCAGGGCTCGGGCATCCGTTCCACCGGATAGAACAGCCCTCCCAGATAGATCAGGGGGGTCAGCACAAACGTCGCCACCACGGAGGTGTGGTCGAAACTGCGCGCGTACAGGCCATTCAGCAGGCCGGCCAGGGCGAACAGCGTGGCACTGACCAGCGCGATCCCCAGAGTCGCCGCCAGGTGGTGCAGTTGCAGGTTGGTAAACGGGATCGCAACCAGCGCCACTAGCGCCCCGGCCAGCAGACCGCGGATCACCCCGCCGGTTGCAAAGCCCGCCACGATCAGCCAGGCGGGGAGTGGCGCAACCAGCAATTCCTCGATGTGCCGCTGCAGGCGCGCGCCATAGAACGCCAGCGTCACATTGCTGTAGGCGTTGGTGGACACGGCCAGGATGATCAGGCCCGGCAGGATGAAATCGGCGTAGTCGACGCCACGCATGGTGCCCAGCTCGCGCCCGACCAGGTGGCCAAAGATCACCAGAAACAGAACGGTCGTCACCACCGATGGCAGCAGGTTCTGCACCCAGGCACGCAGGAAGCGGCGCACCTGCTTGATCACCATCCCGCGGTAGGCAAATCCGTAAGCCGCGAGCCTCATGTCCCGGCCCCCTGCGATGCACTGGCACGTTCCGCGATGCGCTGCAGGAACAGCGACTCGAGCCGGTTGCGCTTGTTGCGCAGGCCCGCCACCCGGACACCGTACACACCGAGACGCTCAAAAAGCGCGTTCACCTCCATACCCTGCGGCAGGTCAATCTCCAGGGTCCAGCGATCCACCCGCCGGATCGCCAACCCTTCCAGCTCGGGGCACGCATCAAGGGGGGCGCTCAACTCGAGCACCAGGGTCTGCACGTTCAGCCCGTGCAGCAGTTCTCCGGTCTCGCCGCGCGCAACGATCTCGCCCTGATCCAGAATCGCCAGCGAATCGCACAGCGCTTCCGCCTCCTCGAGGTAGTGCGTCGTCAGGAGGATGGTCACACCATCCGCATTCAGCGCACGCAGCAGTTCCCAGGTTGTATGGCGTCCCTCGAGGTCCACCCCCGCGGTCGGCTCGTCCAGCAGCAGCACGCGCGGGCGGTGCACCAGCGCCCGGGCAATCATCAGCCGGCGCTTCATTCCGCCCGACAGCCCCCAGGCGGACTGCCGCCGCCGGTCCGCCAGGCCCACCTGTTCCAGTACCTGGCCAGTACGCTCGCGCGCCCGCCGCGGGGACAATCCGTAATAGGCCGCCTGGGCTTCAACAATCTCGCCCACCGGCTCGAAGCTGTTGAAGTTGATCTCCTGCGGCACCACGCCCATGCAGGCCTTCGCCGCAACCGCCTGTGTCGCCACGTCGAAGCCGCAGACCCGGATCGACCCGCGATCGGCCCGCACCAGCGTGGTCAGCAGTCCCACCAGGGTCGTCTTGCCGGCCCCATTCGGCCCCAGCAGGCCGAAAAAGCGGCCCGCCGGGACTTCCAGGTCCACGTCCGCCAGCCCGACCCGGCCACCGGCATAGCGCTTGGCCACCGACTTCAGGGCGATTGCCGGGGCCATCATGGCGCCAGCCCCCCGGTGTCCCTGGCCAACCCGACGATGCGTCCGGCCCGATCCACCGCGCAGACCTCCAGCGCCGTGGTCTCCGGCAGCATCCCGCGCGCCCGCTGCCAGGCGCGCGCACTGATACGGTCGGCCAGCGCCACACCCTGCTCCAGGCAATCCGCAAGCGCCTGGGCGCTGGTATTCGCCGCGCGGATGCGCGCGACTAGTTCCTGGCTGCCTCCCAGATCCGCCGCCTCCTCCGCCAGCGCGTCGAGATCGATGCGCGACTTGCGGCTGTGGGCATCCAGGTGTCCGGCCGCGAATTTGCTGAGCTTGCCGAACCCCGCGGCCAGCACCACCGCAGGCAGAGGATGACGCCCCAGGTACTTCAGTGCCGCCCCGAACAGATCCCCCATCTCGATCAGCGCCATGTCGTCCAGGCCGTACTGTTCGCGCATCGCCGCCTCGCTGGTACCCCCGGTGCAGCAGGCCACACGCGGACAGCCGTTGGCGCGGGCCACGTCTATGGCCTGATGAATGGATGCGATATAGGCGGCGCAGGAAAACGGCCGGACGATGCCGGTGGTGCCCAGGATCGAGAGCCCCCCGAGGATCCCCAGGCGGGCGTTC
This sequence comes from Thioalkalivibrio sp. ALE22, assembly GCF_000381445.1. NCBI lineage: Bacteria > Pseudomonadati > Pseudomonadota > Gammaproteobacteria > Chromatiales > Ectothiorhodospiraceae > Thioalkalivibrio > Thioalkalivibrio sp. ALE22. The sequence continues at coordinate 56,512 of NZ_KB906507.1, read as the reverse complement.
ATGGTCCGCCCGGCAATGCGTTCGCCACCGTCCACGCCGACCGTGACCCTGAAGCCCCCGCTGTACCCAGCGGCTGCAGCCAGTGTCTCCAGATGCCCCTGGATCATGCGTCGGGGGACCGGATTGATGGCGGGCTCGCCCGGCTCCAGCACCAGGCCCGGGCGCGTGACCGTCCCGACCCCGGCACCCGCCACGAACTCGACACCGGGCGCACCGCACAGATTCACCTCCACCCAGACCCGGGCCCCGTGGGTGGCATCCGGGTCGTCGCCGGCATCCTTGATGACCCCGGCAACCGCGCCGCCCGGAGTGGGTTCGAGGTCGTTCAGTGTCAGGCTCACGACCTGTCCCTTCGGCAGGATGACTTCCACCATCTCGAGCCGCCGCCCCTCCAGCAGCCAGCGTGCGCCGGCAACGGCACCGGCGGTCGCACACACACCGGTGGTCAGCCCCGTGCGCAGACGCCCGCTCGTCTCGGGCGTCTCCGGGCGCATTCCGCCCGCCGAGCTGTTCTGCTCAGCCGGTTTCATGCGTTCCCGGGACGGACTCGGCACCCTGCGTGGCGATCGTCTCGCGCAGGCGCACGACCTCGCCCGCGATCAGCAGCGCCGGCGACTGGATATCCAGATCCGCCACCCGCGCGGGGAGGTCGGCCAGAACGCCTTCGATGACACGCTGGCCCGGGCGCGTCCCCTGTTCGACCAGCGCGGCCGGCATCGCGCCGTCCGCACCCGCCGCCATCATCTCGCCACAGACCTCGGCCAGGGTATGCAGCCCCATGTAGACGACCAGGGTCTGCTGCGGATGCACCAGCGAGGCCCAGTCCAGCTTGGTCTCGCCGGCACGCCGGTGGGCGGTCACGAACTGGCAGCGATAGGCGTGATCGCGATGGGTCAGCGGGATCCCTGCATAGGCTGCACAGCCACCGGCTGCGGTAATCCCCGGCACGATGCGCACTGGCACCCCGGCGGCGGCAATCGCGGCGGCCTCCTCGCCGCCCCGCCCGTAGACAAACGGGTCACCCCCCTTCAGGCGCACCACGTAGTGCCCCTCCCGAGCCAGCGCGACCATGCGATCGTTCAGATCGCCCTGATCACAACTGTGCCGCGAGCGCGCCTTGCCCACGTACAGACGCTGCGCCTTGGGGTTTGCCAGATCCAGGATCGCCTGCGGGATCAGGCGGTCGTGCAGCAGGATCTCCGCGTGCTGCATCGCGCTGAGCGCGTCCAGTGTCAGCAGGCCTGGATCGCCCGGCCCCGCGCCCACCAGATCCACGCACCCGGCCCGCCGCTCGCCGCGAAACGGGAGGGTCACCCCAGGGCGCGCACCGGATCCGATCCTGGCCACCTTGTGCTGCCCTGTACCGCTCATGCCTGGAACAGTCGCGCCGTGGCCTGCGGGTTGGAGGGGAACCAGGCATGCAGATAGGTCGCGGTCAGGCGCCCGTCACGATAGATCGCCTCGCCCTGCGACCCCGTCCCGCGCGCACGCCAGCAATGACCATAGGGCTCGAGCCCGACCTCGGAATGGGTGTGATGGAAGGTGTGCCCGCGCAGCTCGCCCTCCGGCAGCGGGGCCGCCTGGAGCCCCAGACCCTGCAGGCGGTCTGCCAGCTGGGCCTTGCCCGGCACCAGCCCGGCCATGGCCGCGGCATGACCCTCGCGATTGGCCAGTTCATCCAGCAGGTAGAGAAAGCCCCCGCACTCCGCCAGGATGGGGCGACCCGCCGCATGATGGGCCTCAAGGTCCGACTTCAGGACAGCATTGGCGGACAGCTGATCCAGATACAACTCGGGGTAGCCACCCGGCAGCCAGACGGCATCGGCCTCTGGTAACCCGTCCCCCGCAAGCGGGGAAAAGAACCGCAGTTCGGCGCCCATCTTCTCCAGCAGGCGCAGGTTGGCCGGATACATGAAAGCAAAAGCCGCATCCCGCGCGATCGCAATGCGCACGCCGGACAGCGCCGCCTCGATCGGCGCAATTGTTTCCGGATCAAAGCGCACCGGCTCCGGGAGCCCTGTCACCCCAGCCTCTTCAATCGCGGCCGCTGCCGCCTCCAGCCGCGCATCCAGATCGGCGATCTCGCCGGCCTGCACCAGCCCCAGGTGACGATCCGGGACACTCAGCGTTTCGTTACGCTGCACGGCACCAAAGAAGCGGATCGCCTCCGGGGTGCAATCCTCCAGCATCCGCGCATGGCCCGGACTGCCCACCCGGTTGGCAATCACGCCCGCGAAGGACAGACCCGGGCGGTAGGTCGACAGGCCATGCACCAGCGCCCCGAATGTCTGGCCCATGCCGCTGGCGTCCACCATGGCCAGGATCGGCAAACCGAAGGCCTGCGCCAGATCCGCCCCGGAGGGATCGCCATCGAACAGCCCCATCGAGCCCTCGACCAGGATCAGATCGGCATCCTGTGCGGCCTCGTACAGCATCGCTCGACAGGCTTCTTCCCCGACCATCCACAGATGCAGGGCGTCGACCGGATGCCCGGATGCCTGTTCCAGGATCATCGGGTCGAGGAAGTCGGGGCCGGTCTTGAACACGCGCACGCGCAAACCCTGGTTGCGGTGGTAACGGGCGATGGCGGCGGTGATCGTGGTCTTGCCCTGCCCCGAGGCCGGGGCCGCCACGAACGCCGCGGGGCAGCTCACACTCACAGCTCGATCCCCTTCTGCGCCTTGATGCCGGCCTGAAAGGCATGCTTGACCACGCCGATCTCGCTCACGGTGTCGGCCGCCTCGATCAGTGCCTTCGGCGCGGCGCGGCCGGTGGTAATCACGTGCTGCATCGGCGGGCGATTGGCGAGATCCTCCAGCACCTCGTCCACATCCAGGTACTGATATTTCAGCGCGATGTGCAGCTCGTCGAGCAGCACCAGGTCGACGTTCGGGTCGTGCAGCATGTCGCGGGCATGTGCCCAGGCCTCGCGGGCCGCGGCCACATCCTTGTCGCGGTCCTGGGTCTCCCAGGTGTAGCCCTCGCCCATCACGTGGTACTGCACCTTGTCCTGGCCACGGAAGAAGGCCTCCTCGCCGGTGGCGAACTGGCCCTTGATGAACTGCACGATGCCGACGTGCATGCCGTGCCCCAGGGCGCGCGCAACCATGCCGAAGCCGGAGGAGCTCTTGCCCTTGCCGTTTCCGGTCAGGATCAGGAACACGCCCTTTTCTTCCTGGGCCTCGGCGATCTTGCGGTCCACCACTTCCTTCTTGCGCGCCATACGCTGCGCGTGGCGTTCGGCCTTGGCGGCGTCGGTATCGTTGGTCATGTTGATGTACTCCTTGAGTTCATTGCTTGTTCGGGGTGCGCAGGGGGCGGGTCTACTCGCCGATCAGGATCATTCGTCCGGTCTCCGGGTCACGGTAGACCTGGCCCATCGACTCGAAGCCGGAGCCGGCCTCGCCGGCGCCCTCGGGCGGGTCCGGGATCTCGCGGCCGGCCTCGATCTCGGCGCCGCCGCTGGCCGGCTCCAGCCCGTTACTGGAAGCAGCCATCACCACCATCAGGCCCACGGCGAACACCAGCATGATATCGGCCAGGTTGGCGAGCGGGCCCATCGGCTCCTCGTCGGGGGCATCGAAACGGCTGGCGCGGTAGTGCGGGACCCTCATGCCGCCGCCTCCAGGCGCTCCATCGCGGCGTCATACCAGCGCCGCCGGAGGCGTCCAAGCAGGAAGCCGAGGATGCCGACCAGCAGCCCCAGCACCGTGGTGTTGAACGCCACCGTAACGGCCTGGGCGAGGATTTCCAGTTCGCCCCGGCCCATCGCGGCCAGCCCGGGACCCAGCGGAATCAACGTCCCCATCAGCCCGAGCATCGGGCCGATGCGTGCCAGCAGATCCGCGCGGTCGATGCGGCGTCGTGCGCGGTAGGCGAGGCGTTCGGCATCGCCGCTCAGTTCCAGGCGGCGTACCCCACCGGAACGTTCGCCCAGTGCCAGGCCCAGCTCCCACACGGCGACCGCGACCAGCACCAGCAGGCCGATGATCACCGGCTCCAGCAGCCAGCGCACCACGGTATCCATCAGTTCCATCGTGATCGAGAACGGCATTCGCGTTTACCTCATTAACCTTTGTTCAGCGCTTCCCACGTTCTTATGTAGGAGGCCAGCCCTCTGGCCGATGAGCCGCCGGACATACCCCATCGGCCAGAGGGCTGGCCTCCTACAGGAGACATTTCCAGCGGCGGTTATCGCCGTCGGCCGGCGGCGACACCACCGATCAGAAGCAGGAACAGCACGCCGGCGACCAGCCACGGGAGCCAGGGCATGCCCCCCGCCTCGTCGCCAGCCTCCTGCCCGCCGTCGGCCTCGGCCGGTTCGGGGATCTCCGGCATCTCTTGCGCCGCCGGGTCTTCCAGCGGCTGGATCTCGGTGACACGGCTGGGGTCGGCCTCCGCCTGTGCGCGATCGATCTGCGCGGACGCGCGCACGGCCTCGAAGGCCTCGCGCAGTTCGGGCTCCTCCAGGCGCTCGGCCACCTCGTCCAGCATCGGGTGGTCGGGGCGCGTGTGCCCGCTGCCCGGCAGGCCGTGTTCCGCCACCAGTTCGGCAAAGCGTTCGGACAGGGCCTCCAGTACCTCCGGATCGGCCTCCCAGAACCCACGACTGGCGGCCACCAGATGCACGGCCTGCAGGTGGGTCTTCACATGCACGTTGTGGCCGTCGGCGAGGAATTCGTCCACGCCCAGGCCGTGGCGGTCCTGCAGATACACGTCATGCACCTCGTCCCAGACCCAGGAGCGGATGATCTCGGGATTGGTGGCCTGCCAGCCCCACAGGTTGTCGACGAAGTCGCGGGCCATGGTCCGCGCCCCGGCATAGCCGTGGTCCATCAGCGGCTCGATCCACTGCGGGTTCAGGTTCTGCCCCTGCAGCTCGCGCATCAGCGCGCGGCCCAGCGTCTCCACCCGCGGGTCGTCCGGATCGGCGTGCTGCAGCACGCGGTTGTCCGGCACAGCGCCGCGAATACTTTCGACCGCGGTCGAGAGCCCGCCCTGGAAGTCAAAACCGTCGTCGTTGTCCAGCAGGCCGTAGAGGTGCGAGGCGCGCCCGAGATAGGTGCGCCCGACCTGGCCCAGCCGGGCCTCGAAGGCCTCGTGCGCGGAGCCACCGGATTCGTCCGCCCCGTAGGCGTGGCCCATCCGGCGCAGATAGGCCGCGCCCAGTTCGGCTCGGTCCTCCCAGGCCCCGGAACGGTCCGCGAGACGATTGACCCCGGCCCCATAGGCCCCGGGGGCGGTACCGAACACCCGCAGCGCGGCCTGCTGACCCGCCTCGAGGCCATTGAGGCCTGCGGCGCGCAGGGCCTGGGTGTCCTCCACCCATTGGGCGGCCACATCGTTGCGCGCCAGGGGCTCGGTGCCCGGATCGCGCAGGTCTTGCCCCAGCGGGGCCAACGCCGCTTCCAGTGCCTCTTCCAGCTCGGGGTACTCGGCAAGAATGGTCTCGGACGATCCGTCCAGCGCGAGGCGCGCGGCCCGGTCCAGCCACACCAGCTGGTCCTCGTAGAGGTCGCGGAACAGACCGGAGGTGGTAAACAGGGCATCGCGACGTCGATCGCGCCCGGCTTCATCAAGGTCCATGCGCTCCAGCCCCTGGACGATCCCGCGACTGTTCCAGGCCGGACGAATGCCCAGCATGTCCATGCCAAAGGCGATCATCACGCCCTCGTCACGCACAGTATCCGACGCCCAGAGGATGATCGCCTCGCTGCCATCCGCCTCGGGATCACCGTGCTCGCGGGCATCCGCGGCCAGCTCCTGACCGATACCCCAGGCGATACGCGTGGGGACCAGGTCCGCCGCCAGCGCGTGGAAGTTGCGCCCGGTCGGCAATACCTCCGGCGTACGGATCGGGTCGTTGCCCTGCCCTGGCGGCACGAAACGGCCTTCCAGCGCCGCCAGCAGATGCGCGCGCTCGCTCGCCGGGGACCCACGCAGCTTGGCGTCCCAGTCGTCGCCGACCGCGTCGTCACCCGCCATCGACTCGAGCATCGTGTCCACAGCCTCGTCGCTCCAGTCGCGTCCGAACACATGCAGCCCCAGCGGCATCTGGTCTTCCTGCATGTCGGTCAGGTAATGCCCGATCTCGTGGACCAGCAACTCCTCGTCCATCTCCGCCAGCACGGTCGTTGCGTGTTCATCATGGCCCTCATCCGCATGCTCGTCCGCGTGGTCATGCTCATGGGCGTGTTCGTGCTCTTCATCCCCGTGTTCCCGGTGATGGTCCGCGTCGCGATGTTCGTCGCCGTGTTCGTCTCCGTGGCCTTCGCCATGTCCCGCGTGGTCCTCGTCGTGATGCCCCTCGTGATGATCACCGTGATCATCATGGTGATGCCCGTGATCGTGATGGTGACCCCGCGCCAGTTCACGCTCGATGGTCTCGGTCAGGCCAAGGTCCTCGATACGTTCGCGCAGGGTCTGGACGGCCCGCGAGCGCGTCGCGGCATCCGGCTGCGCGGCGGCCTCGTAGGTCTCCACCAGCTGGCGCAGTTCCAGCAGGCTGTCGTAGAGCTCGGTGGCCGCCAGCGGCGGGGTCAGGTGGCTGATCATCACGCCCATGGCGCGGCGCTTGGCCTGGATACCCTCGCCCACACCATCGACGATGTAGGGATAGATGATCGGCAGGGCGCCCCCGAGGATCTCGGGATAGTCATCCGGTGCCAGCCCCGCGCGCCGGCGCGGCAGGAATTCGCGGGTCGAGTGGCGGCCCACATAGACCAGCGCATCGGCCTCGAAGTGATCGCGGATCCAGTGGTAGAAGCCGACATACTGGTGGGTCGGCGGGAACGTGGTATTCGCGTGCAGCAGGCGCTCGCTGACCTCCCAGCCGCGCGGCGGCTGCGGCCCGATGAATACATTGCCGAATTCGATCCCCGGGAACAGCATCTCGCCATCGCGGGTCATCGCCTCGCCCGGCGGCTCGCCCCAGCCGGTCAGGCCGGGGATGCCCGTGCGCACCAACGCCTTGCGCAACTGCTCAGTGGTCGCGTGGGCATCTTCTCCCGCCAGCGTGGCCTCCCAGGCCTCCTCGTACTGGGCCAGCAGGTCCAGTGCCCGCTCCTGCGCCGCGTGCGGATAACTCTCGAGCATGTGGCGCAGATCACCGACACCGCTTTCCAGCGCAGCTTGCGCGATCTCGACCTTGTCGGCGGCCCTGGCGGCCTCCAGACGTGCCTGCAGATAGCCGATCGGGCCGTCGACCAGTTCGGCCCGGACGGGCTCCGGCAGGCTGTCGAAATACGCCTGATACTGGTCGCGATCCAGCGAGGCGACCCGGCCGGCGATCGCGTCCAGCGCATCCGCCTGTTCCGGCAGGTTCACGGCTCGATCCTGGATCATCTCCAGCAGGGTCTCGGCGTCCTCCGGCACCGCGTCGCCCAGGTCGTACCCGGCGGCTTCGAGGCGCTGCAGGATCTCCAGCAGCGACTCGGGGACATCCAGCTTGTCCGCACCAATGTTCTGGCGACCCGGCGGATGGTTGTAGTAGACCACCGCCACGCGCTTGTCCGCGTTGTCCAGGCGGCGCAGCCGCTGCCAGCTCGCCACCCGATCGGCCAGGGCCTCGACCCGCTCGTCGACCGGCTCGGTCAGGGTCAGGCGCACGCCGGTGCGTTCGTCCTGTTCCGGCGCGCCCGCGGTCGCGAGCACCATCGGCTGGCTCATGCCCTGCAACTCCGGCATGGCCACGTGGTAGTGGACCTTGTCCCAGGGGATGCCCTCGTGCGACAGCCGCCACTGGGTCGCGCTCACATCTGCCAGACGGATGCCCTTGATCACCGGGACATCCAGCTCGCCGAAGGCCTCGGCCACCGCCTCGCGGTTGCCGCCCCCGCCGACCACGAAGTCCTGCAGGCTGACGATACCCGCCAGATCCGCCGGCCCGGCCGCCTCGGCCAGCGTCTCGACCGCCTCGCGGCTGGCCCCGCCCCAGCGCGCCAGCACCGCAAAGCACTGGATGTCTCGCGCCTCCAGGGCTTCGCAGGCTGCGTCCAGCAGCGCGCGGTCTCCCGGCCGGTCACCGGTATCCAGGTCCAGCAACGCCACGGCGGGCCCGTCGTCCAGCTCGAGATCGTCCGGGTCGGGAGTGGAGTTCCCATGCCGGTAATAGCGGATGGTCTCGCGCGGGTCCGGCTCCGGAACTTCGTTCTCGTGCCCGCCGCGCGCGGCCAGCCAGCGCATCAGCCCCTCCATATTCTCCGGTGTACGCCCCTGATAGAACGCGCGCCCGGTCAGCCAGTCCGCCTGTTCGGGGAAACGCTCCCGCTGTTGGGCCAGGTGCACGCGCGGGTCTTCGCCCGGGTCGGGGTTGGCCGCCAGTTCGGTTCGCTTCTCGTCATCGAGACCCACGAGTACGGCCTCGCCGCCGATCCGGGACAGCGCCGTCAGGTGACGCACGCTGTTAATGGCCAGAATCGGGGCCCCCTCGGGCGGCGGGGCCTCCCGCAACAGACGGTCGAGGCGCGCGGCCTGGTCCCCGAAAACAGCCGCAACGAGTATGGCGTCGGCCTCCCGCCACAGCGCCGATACCGCCTCGTCCGACTTGTCCGCGAGTTGCTCCGGTGTCCGCAGGATCACCTCCGCCTGCGGATGAGCCTCCAGGAAGCGATGCGCGCCAGCGGCCACCTCCGCCGCCGAGCGATCGGAGACCACACCCACCACGAGCGGACCCGCATGGGCCGGTACCATTCCGAAAAGAAAAAGCGCGAAGATGCTCAGGATCGTGCAACGAAAACGCATGGAAACTTCCCGATAAACAGGTGCAATAGGGCGCGAGGCGTGTACTCGACACGCCTCGACCGTTGCAATGGGAATGGGACGCCGCCACCGCGGCGCCCCCACGAAGACCCGTCAGCCGCGCTGGTTGGCCGGCTGCCAGAGGACCTCCGCACCGTTTTCGTGACGAGCCAGCACACGGCAGAGCACGAACAGGAGATCCGACAACCGGTTGACATAGGCCAGCGACGCCGGACGCAATGCCTCGTGGTGATTGAGCGCCACCAGACGCCGTTCCGCGCGCCGGCAGACGGTACGCGCAATGTGACAGTCGGCCGTAGCGGGACCCCCGCCCGGAAGGATGAACTCCTTCAGGGCGGGCAGATCGGCGTTGAAGGACTCAAGCTCCACGTCCAGCCGCTCCACGGAAGCCTCCGGGAGGGCCTGGTGCCCTGGCACTGCCAGTTCCGCTCCCAGATCAAACAACTCGTGCTGCACCAGAGCCAGCGAGCGACGGACCTCTTCGGGCAGGTCGTGGACCAGGACCCGGCCCACGACACTGTTCAGCTCGTCCACGTCGCCAAAGGCCTCGACCCGATGGCTGTCCTTGTCCACGCGCGAGCCATCACCCAGGCCCGTCCGGCCTTCGTCGCCGGTACGCGTTGCGATCTTCGACAGTCGATTTCCCATGGTCTTACCTCTGTTGGTAGCGGAGCTTCACGAAGGCGGCCCGCCCAGGCTGGTTGTACCCGCCCACGGTCTCGTAATCCTTGTCGAACACGTTGTCGACCGAGGCCTCGATTCGCCACTCCGGATCGATCTGGTAACCCGCACGAAGGTTCATCAGACCATACCCAGAGAGCCGATGTTCATTGCCCGCATCATTATACGAACGACTCTTCCCAATCACGGACCCTCCGAGCGAGAAGTCCTGGAATTGCCGATCCAAGTCAAAACGGGCGGTTACAGGTGCCCGACGCTGCAGCTCGTTGCCAGTCTCACGATCCTTCGCATCAACCAGAGTCAGCGAAGCTCGGGAAGTCCACAGTCCAAAATCGTGGCCACCTTCGATCTCTAGGCCACGAATACGTGCCTCATTAATGTTGGCCGGTTCATTGACCCTCATAAAAAACTGTTCAGCGTCACAATTTGCGACACATTGATTTTGGATCAAGTCATCAACACGAGTTTCGAACACGGACACATCGATGTAAGCTCCTCCAGCCGAGTACCTGGCTCCAATCTCGAAAGTCTCAGATTCCTCTGGAACAAGATCCGGATTACCCCGGTACCATCCGATATCCGGATGGTAAAGCTCGTTGAAGGTGGGGGCCTTGAAAGCAGTACCGTAGGAGGCTCGCAGGCGCAGCGCGTCAGTGGCCTGCAACCCCCAGGCAATCTGTCCGGTAGTCTTGTCACCAAAAAGCTCGTCGTCGTCGTGACGCAGCGAACCCTCTAGGAGATGATCCCCTAGTTCCGCTTGGAGCAAGGCGTAACTGCCCACGTTGTAACGGCTGTTTTCCTCGTACTTTTCCGTTCCGAAAAAGCCAGGATCGTCGACTTCAATACGGTCTTCCCGCGCATCCAGGCCAGCCGTCAAGAACAGACGATCCGTCAACGCGATCTCGTTCAGCCAGTCTATGGAATCCCGAGTGGTGTTATAACGCGACGCGAAGCTTCCATCATTATAACGATCGTTCTCATCCCTGCTGTGCGTTAAACTGACCTCCGTTTCCCAACGATCCGTGATGGCCAAACGAACACCGCCACGGACCGCAGCATGGACATAATCGGTGTAATCGCGCCCCTCTGTACTATCAAATTCCGACTCACCTTCGGAGTAAAGAATACTGCCGAAGACCTCGATCCCATTTTCCAGCCGGTGCGAGACCTTAGTCGAAAGCGAGGTATTGTCATATCCATTAGGGTCATCATCCCCAAAGTCGTCCTGGACATTGATGCCGTCAGTATCAAAGTGGCTGATCGAGAAACTGTAGCTAGTGCTATCAGTGCCTCCGGCCACGCCGACACCTGCTTCCCAGGTGTTGAAGCTACCCCCGCCGACAAACGCGTTGACCTTCGGCGGTCCCTTGCGGCCTTCACGAGTAAACACCTGCACCACCCCGCCGATGGCGTCGGAACCGTAGATACTGGTTCGCGGCCCGCGCACGATCTCGACCCGCTCGATCTCCTCCAACGGTAGGAACTGCCAGCTCGCGCCACCTGTGGTGGCGGAACCCATACGGACTCCATCGACCAGCAACAAGGTGTGATCGGAATTCGTCCCGCGGGTATAGACGGACGTTGTCTTGCCAAAAGCGCTGTTTTGGGAGGTTTCCATCCCCGCGCGGCCTTCGAGTAGATCGGTGAACTGCTTGGGCTGCAGCCGCTCGATCTCTTCACGGTCGATTATGGTGACCGATGCGAGCGTCTCGTCGACGGTCTGGGCGATGCGCGTCGCCGTCACCTGGACGGTGTCGAGGGTCTGGGCTTCGGTTTCGGGTGCGTCCTGGGCGTGTGCCAGGGCGGGGGTCATGGCCAACAGGATGGCCGCGGAAAGTGCTGTGCGTTTCATTTTTTGGAGTCTCCCGGCGAGCCGCCCGCACGCCGTTGATTCGTCGGGATCGCGCGAACAGGAAGGAGACAGACACGAGGGGGATCGGCCACAACCGGCTAGCGGCCAGGCCCGATCATCCGCCTCGCATGCCCGCCGCATGCCGCGCGATCATTCCCTGGCCGGTCTCCGGGCTGACGAGCGTTCCGGTGCGGCGCCTTCCCGAACATCATGTTCAGTGGCACTGGCCGCGACCATCAGGGACCGTCGGGCGGTCCCTCGCTCGATCACCGTTGCGGGGGCAGCGTCGGTTTCGTCCGCAGGCCTCGGAGACCTGCCCGGACTCACCGAACTTCCCGTTTAACCCGCCAGGTCGAGCCTGGCCGGGCACCGGGGAACGCGGCGAACACTACACAATTGGGCGCAAAATTACCAGCCGGGGGAGACTCGATCTCGCACAACCGGAACCGTCGAACCAGGCCCGTCGCGACGGATCATCAGCGGCGGCGCCGCTCCTCGGCGTGGAGATAGCGGGTCCCGCGCTTCAGCAGCAGGCCCCAGGTCTTGTCCTGCAGCATGGCGTCAAACTCGGGCGACCGCTCGGCGCGCAGTGCCACGGGATGCGACTCGTCGCCGGCATGCGTTGCCAGCATGTCCAGGCGCTCGCGGTTGGCGCCGTACTGCTCGACCAGGAAATCGCGCATCGAATCGCTCAAAGGCAGGTGATAGATACGCGTGAGGCGCATCGCCAGCCATTCGGCCATGCGCCCGAGATCCTGGCGGACCTTGCGCACCATGGCCGAGCCCAGACCCGCCTTGGCATCCGCGCTCATGCCCACATACAGCCCCCCAAGATACGCGGCCGGGTTGGCGTAGATGGCGCGCTGGATGCTCGGGTTGGTGAGGTCCACCAGCGGCTCCAGGATCAGGGCCAGTTGGATGCCGATGCGCTTGGCCGTCTCGGCGTCCAGCGCCGCCCCCCCGAAGTAGAACAGGTCGCCTTCGCGCTGGATCTTCAACTCCTTAAGGAAGTTGCAGAAGTCGTTGGCCAGCTTCAGCTTCTGGTCATCGGTCAGCTCGATCAGCTCCTCGCTGACCCGGATACCGCGCACACTGCGCTTGAACCAGCGCTTCTCGCCCCGCTTCTCCACCTGGGCGCGGCGCAGGGCCTCCCAGCGCTCCACCGCATTGGCGTAACGGCTCTGCGCCTGCATCAGCTGGTCGCGCGCCTCGCGCAGGTCCTCGACCCGACGCAGTGCCAGCCCCAGGAGCTGGCCTTCCGGCGAATGCTCGTCGGGTTCCCGATCCTCCAGGGTACGCAGTGCCTCCAGGACCTGACGCCCCAGGTCGGTTACGGGCTCGCGCAGGACCTGCGGGTCCAGCCCCGAGGCATCGCTCTGGGACAGCAGAATACCGAGCGAGCGCAGGCGGCTGACCACCCCGGCCTGCGCCACGCGAAAGCGGTTGCCCTGGGACTCCAGTCGATCCAGGGCGGCCCCGAGCTGCCAGCCACCGGACCATTCGAAGCTCAGGCGCTTGATCTGGCGCCCGTTCACGAGCTCGAACGCGAGCACGAAGATCGCCTGCACATCGTCGAGGGTGCACCGGGCCAGGTCGTCGGCATCGGCGGCGGAAAACAGGCGGTCCAGGAACTGGTCCACCCGGCGCACGCCATCCTCCTGGGTCGGCGCCACGCCGCGCAGCCGATCGCGCAGCAGGTCGGCGACCTCCGGGGCCTCGTGGTGCAGCTTCTCCAGGGCCGCGAGCCGCGAATCCTCGGTCGCGCCCACCAGATCGCCCACGCGCGAGCGCAGGCCCAGGCGGCGATAGACCTCAATCTGCTCCGCGGCAGCCGCCAGGCTGGTATCGCCGGTCATCTCGCGTACCGCGACGGCCACCCCCTCGGGCGAGATATCCACCTCGTGAAGCAGCACCTCGGCCGCCTTGCGCCGGCGCATATCCGGTGCGAGCTCGCTCATGGCCAGATCACGGGTCACGAACAGCAGGTCCGGCAGCAGGTCGATCGTGTTGCGCAGCTGCTCGCGCGACTGTTCCTGGCGTTTTCCGCGGGTGGCATCGGCAACAAAGCGCGCCACCAGGCCGATCACCCCGAACAGCAGGGTGTAGACGGCAAAGAAGATGAAGTTCTGTGCCGGGGCGGCATGCCCGAAACCGAGAAAGTACCCGCCCTGCATGGCCAGGAACGTGACCGGTCCCGCCGCCCACAGCAGCTGGAGGAAATTGAGCGACCAGGGGACGCGCCGCGCGGTGGCCGCCACCTCGGTGATGCGGCTGCGGCCGGCCGCCTCGATCAGGACGTTCTCCTGCGACGGCCCGACGGCCTGCGGGTCTTCCTGACCCGGTGCCTCCCTGCGTTTACGAAAGCGACCGAACACGCGCCCCTGCTCCGGAATGGATGGTCACCGCCGGCATGGCCGCAACGTCCCCATTAGTGTAGGGAAAGTACGTTCGGTTCGCGCGCTCCGGGCCCCGTTTTCGCGCCGTTCCCGGCGCATTCGGCCACCCCTCAGGCCGCGTTGCTGCGCCGTGCCTGGGCCTCGCCGGGCGGGATCGAGACCACCTCGGAGGCATCGTCGCGATAGAGGTAGTCGCGCGTCAACGGCACCGCGTCCTGCTGCTTGGCCATCTGCACGTGGAAGACCACCTGTCCCCACCAGCGGAAGGTCCCCTCGCAACTGGCCAGATAGAACTCCCACATGCGGCAGAAGCGCTCGTCAAAGCGCGTCACGGCCTCGGCTCGGACCTTCTGGAAGCGGCGGTACCACTCAGCCAGTGTCTCGGCATAGTGCAGCCGCCAGAACTCGATGTCCGTGGTGTACAGCGGGGTGGGTTCCAGCGCACTCATCACCTCGGACAGCGCCGGGGTGTACCCGCCCGGAAAGATGTATTTGCTGAGCCACGGGTTGGAGGTGCCCGGCGGCTCCTGCCGCCCGATGGTATGCAGCACGGCGATGCCGTCGGGCGTCAGGAGGTCGTGTACCCGCTGGAAGAACGTACCGTAGTTGGGTGTGCCGACATGCTCGAACATGCCGACGCTGACAATCCGGTCGTACTGGTCCTCGTGCTCGCGGTAGTCCTGGTAGAGAAACCGCACCCGGTCCTCCAGCCCGCGTCGCCCGGCCTCCTCCCGGGCCACCCGCAGCTGCTCCCGGGACAGTGTCACGCCGTCGACCTGCACGTCCGCGTGCTCGGCCAGATGGAAGGCCAGGCCGCCCCAGCCGCAACCGATATCAAGGACCCGCATGCCGGGTTCCAGGCGCAGCTTCCTGCGCAGCATCGCGCACTTGGCCTGCTGCGCTTCCTCCAGCGTCATATCGGGCCGCTCGAAGTAGGCACAACTGTAGAACATGCCCTCGTCCAGGAACTGGCGATAAAGCCACTCGTCGACATCATAATGATGGGCGATGTTCTGATAGCAGCGCGCCACCTTGTTGCCCTGCTCGATCAGCGCCCGGAGCATACGCACCGCCGGATTGACACGCTGCTGGAACATCGGCGCGAAGTTGCGCATAGCCACATCCAGGAACACCTGCAGGCCCTCGGGGCCAGGCGACCACATGCCGTTCATGTAGGTCTCGCCCAGCTGGAACCCCGGATCGCGACCGATCTTGCGCAGCACCGCCCGGTCATGCAGCTGCATCGTGATCTCCGGCGTACCGCTACCGAAACGCTGCTCGCGGCCATCCGGGTGCCGCAGCACAAAGGTCCCGTAGCGCATGTATTGCTCGAGTAACCGCTCGATCATCTCGACCCCTGTCCTTGTCTCGGCGGCCCGTGCGCAACGCGTGGGTTCCAGGCCGTTGCCGCGCCACCCAATGTAAACTGAGTCTAAATATTGTTATCTCGCGTTGTCCATGCCTGATGCCGCGCGCGGTGAAATGGGCGGCCGGCGCCGCTTCGAGACCCGTAATAACCCCGACCCGAATCACCTGCATTCCACAGGGACAGTAGCGCATTCCCGGGCGTGATGGCAGACCCCGAAAATCCCTTTCCCCAATTCCGAAAAAACGGCTACCCTGCACTCATGACGCTACGACCCACCCAAGCCTGTCAGCACTGCACCCTGCGCCAGCTCTGCCTGCCGGTCGGCCTGCCGCAGGACGAGCTCTGGCAGCTCGACGAGATCGTCCAGCAGCGCCGGCCGATCGCCAAGGGCGCGGCCCTGTTCACCATGGGGGCCAAGTTCGACGCGCTGTATGCGGTCCGCACGGGGGCACTGAAGACGGTGCTGATCTCCGATGACGGCACTGAACAGATCACGGGCTTTGCTCTGGCCGGCGACCTCCTGGGACTGGACGCGATCCATTCGGGCAAGCACCCGGTGAGTGCCGTGGCCCTGGAATCCACCAGCGTCTGTGCCGTGCCCTACGGGCATGTCGACGACCTCGCCGGGCGCCTGCCCACGTTCCGCCAGCACATGATGAGCGTGATGAGCCAGGAGCTCGCGCAGGACGAAAGTCTGCATGCCCTGCTTGCCCAGCGTACGGCCGAGCAGCGCCTGGCGACATTCCTCGTGGGGCTGTCGGAACGCCAGCGCACCCGCGGCCTGTCTCCCGAGCGGTTCTACCTGCCGATGTCGCGCGCCGATATCGCCAACCACCTGGGCCTGACCCAGGAGACCATCAGCCGACTGTTCACCCAGCTGCGCAACCAGGGCGTCATCAGCCTGCACACCCGCGACCTCGAGATCCTTGAGCCCGAGAGTCTGCGGAACACCGCCGGGGTTACGTTCACCTCCTCCGCCGCGAGCAGTGCCTGAATCCGGAGGCACCCCGGAGGAGCCGTCGACGGACTTCGAGGCCTTCTGGCGCTTCGCCGGAACCCTCTGGGCCGACCCCGATGCACGCGCGCGTCTGATGCGCTGGCAGGAGGACTTCGGGGTGGATGTGATGCTGGCGCTGTTTGCCCTGTGGTACCCCCGACCGCTGACGACCTCTCAGTGGCAACGGCTCGCGCAAACCGCCCGCCGCTGGCAGACCTCTGCCACCGGACGCATCCGCGCCCTGCGCCGCCAGTTGCGCACCCCCGAGCGCGACACGCTCTACCGCGCGGTACTCGCGCTCGAACTCCAGAGCGAGCGCCTGGCGGGCCTGCAACTGCTCGCGCAGGCCCGCCAGCTCTCGACGCCGGATAGCCGGTCCCACGCCGTGAACCACCGGCGCCGACTGCACACGCTGTTCCCCGCATTGCCGGAGGCCGAGATCCGCGACGCGCCACACACTCCGGATCGGTGCTCTCAATAGCGTGTCCACGCAGGGACGTACGTAGCGGCATACCGGCTGCATGCGCTGGCTGTTCCGGCTATCCTCCCCGGCATACAGACCCTACACGGCAGGATTCATGTCCGACGATCTGCGCAGCCAGCTCCTGAAGACGGGGCTGGTGGACGAAAAACAGGTTCGCAAGGCCAAGGCGCAAAAGCATCAGGCGCAAAAGGGCAACGCGAAAAAGAAGAAGGACCGCAAGACCGGCCCCGAGCCCGGCGTGGCCGAGGCGCGCAAGGCCGAGCAGGCCGAACGCTCGCGGCAGAAGAACCGCGAACAGCAGGAGCGTGCCGAACGCCGCGCCCGCCACGCACAGATCCGCGAGCTGGTCAGTACCCATCTGGCGCCGATCCCCACGGGCGATGCCGCGCTGGACTATCATTTTCAGCAGGGGGGGCAGATCCGCCACCTACCGGTGACAGCGGATCTGCAAAAGCGCCTGGCCGACGGGCGCGCCGCGATTGCGGGGCTGGATATCCGGCCGGAAAAGGGTTTCCGGGTCATCCCGCGGGAGACAGCGGACCGCATCCGCGAGCGCGATCCGGAATGGCCGCTGGTGATTCCGGCCGAGGACGATGCGTCGTCCAAGCCCGACCCGGACGACCCCTACAAGGATTACGTCGTTCCCGATGACCTGATGTGGTGAGGGCACGGGGCGCGCATGGGCAGGCGGCCCCGCGGGTCCGTCAGTCCGTGGTGCGCTTCACGTCCGCGGCCGGCATGCCGGACTGCTGCGGACGCCGGGCCTCGTCACTGGACATATCCTGAGGGGTTAGTCCCCCCTCCCCCAGACTCTGGGGTGCACCCGCCGACTCCTCCTCCTCCGGCGCGCCGTTGCCACAGCCCAGGGCCAGCAGGCCCACGGCGGTCAGTCCGATCACCAGGGGGGTCGCTCGCTGAATCTCTCGCATCGCTATCACTCTCGGGTGTTTTCAGATCAAAGCGTGCAAGCCCGCGGCCCGGCGCGCAAGCGCCGGCGTGAAGATCACGGGCTTGGCACACGCCCTTGAGACCCGCCTGGCTGCGGATTCGCTGTCAGACGGCCCCGACCGGCAGGATGCGGGTCCCGGCCTGCCCGTCTAGAATCTCGGCGGCATGCCCCAGCGCACCGATCCCGACCCGGATGCCGCCCAGGGCCGAACGACGCGCCGCCTCCATCTTCGGGCCCATGGAACCCGCGGGGTAGGCCGCCGGCTCCACGGCCGTGACCAGCAGGGCCTTCAAGCGCCGAGCATCCGGCGTGCCCCAGTCCATATAGACGCCGTCGACATCGGTCAGCATCAGCAGCCAGTCGGCCTCGACATGCGCGGCCAGACGGGCGGCCGCCAGGTCCTTGTCGACCACAGCCTCGATGCCCTGCAGGCGGCCGGAAACGTCGCGCGCGACTGGCACACCCCCACCCCCGGCGCAGATCGCGACAGCGCCACTATCCACCAGGGAGCGTACCGCCTCCATGCCCAGCAGCCGCTGCGGCTCGGGCGAGGCTACCACGCGCCGCCAACCCTCGCCGTCGGGCGCGATATCCCAACCGCGCTCGTCGGCCAGCGCACGAGCACGGGCCTCATCCCAGGTGGGACCGATGAATTTCTCCGGATGGCCAAAGGCCGGATCGTTGGGGTCGACCTCGGTCTGCGTCAGCAGGCTCGCCACCCGGTCATGCCCCAGTGCGTTGTGCAGCTCGCGCGCCAGGATGTAGCCGATCATACCGTGACTCTCGGCGCCGACAACGTCCAGCGGCCAGGCGATGCGATCGCACTCCGCCTGATTGGCCAGCAGGCCAACCTGCGGCCCGTTCCCGTGGGTGACGACCACCTCGTGCTCGCGCGCCACGGCGGCGATCGCCTCGGCGGCCTGTTGCGCGTTGCGCTGCTGGGCCTCGGCCGAGGGGGTCTCGCCGCGTTGCAACAGGGCGTTGCCGCCCAGCGCGATCACGATGCGCATGGCGGTCCTCCGGGGTATTTGGTGGGTGTCAGGTCCGCGGCAGGGTGACGCCGCGCTGCCCCTGGTACTTGCCGCCGCGATCCTTGTAGGACGTCTCGCAGACCTCGTCGGACTGCAGGAACAGCATCTGCGCCACACCCTCGTTGGCGTAGATCTTGGCCGGCAACGGCGTGGTGTTGGAGAACTCCAGCGTCACGTGGCCCTCCCACTCGGGCTCCAGCGGGGTCACGTTCACGATGATGCCGCAGCGGGCATAGGTGGACTTGCCCAGGCAGATGGTCAGCACGTCGCGCGGGATACGGAAGTACTCCACCGTGTGCGCCAGGGCAAAGGAGTTGGGCGGGATGATGCAGACATCCGACTGCACATCCACGAAGCTGCCCTCGTCGAAGCCCTTGGGATCGACGATGCTGGAATTGATGTTGGTGAAGATCTTGAAATGATCCGAACAGCGCACGTCGTAGCCGTAGCTGGAGGTGCCGTAGGACACGATCCGCTCCTCGTCGCGGTAGCGGATCTGGCCGGGCTCGAAGGGCTCGATCATGCCCTGCGTCTCGGCCATCTCCCGGATCCAGCGGTCCGACTTGATACTCATTGGCCCTGTCCCTGGTCGGCGGTTCGCCGGATCAGTTGTTCTGAATCACGATATTGGGGAACTTGCTGCTGTAGTCCTTGGACTGCTCCGCCAGCTTGGCGCCGGTGCGCCGCGCGATTTCGCGATAGATCTCGGTAATGCGGCCATCCGGGTCGGCGATCACGGTGGGCTCGCCGCCATCGGCCTGTTCGCGGATGCGGATGTCCAGCGGCAGGGCGCCCAGCATATCCACCCCGTACTCCTCGGCCATGTTCTCCGCCCCGCCCTGGCCGAAGATGTACTCTTCGTTGCCGCACTTCGAGCAGATGTGGATGCTCATATTCTCGATGATGCCCAGCACTGGCACCTCGACCTTCTCGAACATGCGCAGGCCCTTGCGGGCGTCCAGCAGCGCGATGTCCTGCGGCGTGGTCACGATCACCGCGCCGGACACCGGAATCTTCTGCGACAGCGTCAGCTGGATGTCGCCGGTGCCCGGCGGCAGGTCGATGATCAGGTAGTCCAGATCCTTCCAGTTAGTCTCGTTCAGGAGCTGCTCCAGCGCCTGGGTCACCATCGGGCCACGCCAGATCATCGGCGTGTCCTCCTCGATCAGGAAGCCGATGGACATCGCCTGTACGCCGTGGCGCTCCAGCGGCTCCATGCTCTTGCCATCCTTGGACTCCGGGTTGCCCTTGATGCCCAGCATGCGCGGCTGGCTGGGGCCGTAGATGTCCGCATCCAGGATGCCGACCTGCGCGCCCTCGGCCGCCAGGCCCAGCGCCAGATTCACCGCGGTAGTGGACTTGCCCACCCCGCCCTTGCCGGAGGCCACGGCGATGATGTTCTTGATCCCCGCCATCGGCTTGAGGCTCTTTTGCACCGCGTGCGTCGTGACCTTGGTGTTGATGGTCACTTCCGAGGATTCCAGCCCGGCGACACCGGCCAGCGCCCCCTGGATGGCTGCGCGGAGCTCGTCGTGATAGCCGTTCGAGGAGTAGCCCATCTCGATGGCAATGGAGGCGCGCGCGCCCTCCACCTGAATGTCCTTGACCGCGCCGGCGGCCACCAAATCCTGCTCCAGGTACTTGTCCTGAACAGTCTTCAGGGCGTTTTCGATCTGCTCGCGCGAGAGTTCGGCCATGGTGTTCGTTCCATCCAGCAATTGAAGGGTGACCGCGCGATTCTACTGGCACCGGTACGGCACGCCAATGGCAACACGCAGTGCCAGTCCTTTCCCGGGGCCCAAACATGCTCATCCGGCCGGGTGTCAAGCCTTTCGCAACGGCTTTATGCACAAACATGGAGCATACCGGGAAGACAGGCCAAGATAGCCGAACAAACATCCAAATCGCTGCACAATAGTTATGTAACTTTCTGTTTTATCACTTTTCTTCTGGGTTGGTCGATTTTTAACCAATTTGTCATGCGCCCTTGTGTGGCAAGGGGTAGCGACCGATTCCACCGGGTTTCCCACAGACTTATCCACAGCTTCTGTGGACAAGCGGGCCCAGCCCGCGCTGCGCCTCGACAAGCCGCCGGACACACCCGACAATAGCGCCCCTGCACCCGCGGCCCGGCGCCGCCCATCACGAGCCAAGCAATGACCGAAACCCCGCGCAAGATCCTCGTCACCAGCGCCCTGCCCTACGCCAACGGCCCGATCCATCTCGGACACCTGGTGGAATACATCCAGACCGACATCTGGGTGCGGTTCCAGCGTGCGCGGGGCCACGAGGTGATCTATGTCTGCGCGGACGACGCCCACGGCACGCCGATCATGCTCAAGGCCCGTGCCGAGGGCATCGAACCCGAGGAACTGATCGCGCGGGTGCGCCAGGAACACGAGGCCGACTTCAGCGAATTCCTGATCGGCTTTGATCATTACCACTCGACGCATTCCGACGAGAACCGCGAGCTGGCCGGCCAGATCTACAAGGCCCTGCGCGACGCCGGGCACATCGAGACCCGCACCATCGACCAGGCCTATGACCCCGAGGCCGGGATGTTCCTGCCGGATCGCTTCATCAAGGGCACCTGCCCCAAATGCGGCGCGCAGGAGCAGTACGGCGACTCCTGCGAGGCCTGCGGCGCGACCTACAGCCCGATGGACCTGAAAGACGCGGTATCGGCCATCAGCGGCGCGCGCCCGGAGTCACGCGCCTCGGAGCACTACTTCTTCAAGCTGGGCGACTTCGAGGCCTTCCTGCGCGACTGGACCCGCTCCGGCCGTCTGCAGGACGCGATCCGCAACAAACTGGACGAATGGTTCGAGACCGGCCTGAGCGACTGGGACATCTCCCGTGACAAGCCCTACTTCGGTTTCGAGATCCCGGACGCCCCGGGCAAGTACTTCTACGTGTGGCTGGACGCCCCGATTGGCTACATGGCGAGCTTTCGCGCCTTCGCCGAGCAGCAGGGCCTGGACTTCAACGCCTGGTGGGGCGCGGACTCCGACGCCGAGCTGTACCACTTCATCGGCAAGGACATCGCCTACTTCCACACCCTGTTCTGGCCGGCCATGCTGCATGGCGCGGGCTTTCGCACCCCGTCGGCGGTCTTCTGCCACGGCTTCCTGACGGTCAACGGCCAGAAGATGTCCAAGTCGCGCGGGACCTTCATCCGCGCCCGCGACTACCTGGACCACCTGAACCCCGAATCGCTGCGCTACTACCTGGCCGCCAAACTGGGCGACGGGGTCGACGACCTGGACCTGAACCTGGACGACTTCGTGCAGCGCGTGAACTCGGACCTGGTCGGCAAGGTGGTCAACATCGCCAGCCGCTGCGCCGGCTTCATCCACAAGCGCTTCGACGGCCAGCTGGCCGCGGAACTCCCGCGCCCGGACCTGCACGACGCCTTCGTCGCCGAGGGCGAGGCGATCGCGGCGGCATTCGAGCGGCGCGAGTTCGCCCAGGCGATGCGCCGCATCATGGCGCTGGCGGATCAGGCCAACCAGTACATCGACGAGGCCCAGCCCTGGGTGCTGGCCAAGCAGGAAGGTCGCGAGGCCGAGGTGCAGGCCATCAACACCCAGGGGCTGGACCTGTTCCGCATCCTGATTGTCTATCTCGCCCCGGTGCTGCCGAAACTGGCGGCCGACGCCGCCGCGTTCCTGAACCTGGACGACACCCGCTGGGCGAACCGCGAACCCCTGATCGGACGTTCCATCCAGAAGTTCAAGCCGCTGATGACGCGCATCGAGCCGGAGACCATAGACAAGCTGCTCGAGGCCTCGAAGGCCACCCTGGCCGCCACCGAGACCAGCAGCCCTGACAACGCAGCCCCTGAACAGGCCACGGAGACGAACGTGGACCCGATTGCCGAGACCATCGACTTCGATACCTTTGCCCGGGTCGACCTGCGAATCGCCCGCATCGCCAATGCCGAGCACGTGGACGGCGCCGACAAGCTCCTGAAACTCACCCTGGATATCGGTTCCGAGACGCGCCAGGTATTCGCCGGCATCAAGTCCGCCTACGCCCCGGAGGACCTGATCGGCCGGCATACCGTGATGGTCGCCAACCTGGCCCCGCGCAAGATGCGTTTCGGCGTCTCCGAGGGCATGGTGCTGGCCGCCGGCCCGGGTGGGTCGGAGCTCTACATCCTGAACCCGGATGACGGGGCCCGCCCCGGCATGCGCGTCAAGTGATGCCCGTTCCGACCGGCGAGAACGCAACGGAACGCGCGCGGCCCATGGATTTGCACCCGAGCCTCGCGTAAGCTGCCGCTCTTTTGTCGACACCCGGACGCATGGAACAAAGCCCCGAATTCAAAGCGCAGGTTCGCCTGCTGGCCGAAGCCGGACGCGAACTCGCGGACCGCGGCTGGCTCCCCGCGCGCACCGGGCACTTCTCCGCGCGTCTGGACGACCGGCATATCGTGATCACCGCCCCGGGGCGCAGCAAGGACCTGCTGGACGCCCACGACTTCATGGTGGTGGATCTCGAAGGGCATCGGGTCACCGGCAGCGGCGAACCCGGCCCCGAGACCTTCCTGCACATCATCATGTACCGCCGCGACGCGCAGCTCGGCGCCGTCCTGCATACGCACAGCGTGCAGGGTACCGTGCTGTCGCGGCAGGTCACGGGCTCACTGCTGCTGCGCGACTACGAGGCCCTGCGCGAACTCCCCGGCTGCGAACACCCCGCGCGCGGCATCCGCATCCCGGTGTTCGCCAACGAGCCGGACATGCAGCAGCTGGCCGCCCGGGTCGACGCCGCCATGGACCGCGACCCGGCACTCGCCGGTTACCTGATCGGCGGTCACGGGCTCTACACCTGGGGCGAGACGGTGGAACGGGCCATGCAGCGCACCGAGGCCTTCGAGTTCATGTTCGAATGCGAAACGCTGGCCCGCCAGCTACCCCTATGACCCCGACCTCCGCTCACCCCGCCCCCCAGGCCGTCATCCTGGCCTTCGAGGGGGTCCTCGCCCCGTCCGGCGTGCTGCGCGATACGCTGGAACCGCACGCCCTCGAGGCGCTGCCGGACTTCCTCGAGCGTCACGCCGAGTCCACCGCGGTCCAGCGGACGCTGACGGACATCCTCGCCTACTCCGGGCGCGAGCTGGACGTGGACGGGCTGCTGTCCCAGATCCGCGCGTGGATCCGGGGCGGACAGGACATCACGCCGGTGCGTCAGCTCCAGGGGATGGTCTGGGCCGATGCGCTGGAGGCCGGGGCCCTGCAGCCACAACTCTCCCGGGAAACCGCCGCGACGCTGGACCGGCTGCACCGCAGCGGAGTGGCCCTGTACAGCTTCGGCGCGACCCCGGCACCGGTGCAGCGCGACTGGCTGCGCCACGGCCCGCACCCGGAGGTCGAACAACACCTCACCGGACTGTTCGACACCCGCATCGGTGGCCGCCGCGATGCCGGCAGCTACCGTCGTCTCGCGGAGGAGATCGGCCTGACGCCGGAGACCGTGCTGGTGCTGTCCACCCGCCGTGACGAGCTGGACGCCGCCCACCAGGCCTGGCTGCTGACCGCTCGCCCGGCCGCGGACCCCCAGGCCGAGGACGACCATCCGGTGCGGCCCTTGACCTCGCTCATCTCCGACACCGCCGACGGGCGCTAATCTGACTCGACATTCCCGGCCTCTGCCACGCGCCGGACTAGGGAGACGCTGATTGAATCGCACGTCCGCGTTGGTGCCCCCTGTTTTCCGAGACAAGGCGCGTCGTGTAGCGGGTAGTGGTTCTACCCGCAAGAGGCGCAACGCAGGATCGGGGAACAGGGTGCACCAACCCCACAAGCTATTGAAAGCAGGGGCCCGGCCGCCCGTTTTTATGATCAACAACGGGCGCGGGAACGGCGTTGCGGCTCCTTTGTGCAGAATGACTGCACGGCAGTCACCGCGCCTTGTTCGCACGCAAAAGCGACTCGAGCGCGGACGTGCGATTCAATCAGCGTCTCCCTAGGTTTCGCGCCGGGAAAGAGCAATCGCCCCGCCGCGGGCAGGGTTGAGCGGGCACCGCCCGTCGCCGATACTGTGTTGTTGACCTGACGACTCGGATTTTTCGTGGAATACGTCCTGATCCTCATCAGTACGATCCTCGTGAACAACTTCGTACTGGTGAAGTTTCTGGGCCTGTGCCCGTTCATGGGGGTCTCGCGCAAGGTCGAGACGGCCACCGGCATGGGCCTGGCCACGACCTTCGTCCTGACGTTGTCCGCCGTCAGCTCCTACGTGATCAATGAATACCTGCTGACCCCGCTCGGGCTGGAGTACCTGCGCACCATCGCCTTCATCCTGGTGATCGCGGCGGTGGTGCAGTTCACCGAGCTGGTGGTGCGCAAGACCTCGCCCCTGCTCTACAACGTGCTGGGGATCTTCCTGCCGCTGATCACCACCAACTGCGCGGTGCTGGGCGTCGCCCTGCTCAACGTCCAGGAGGCACACAATTTTGTCGAGTCGGCCCTGTACGGTTTCGGCGCCGCGGTCGGTTTTTCGCTGGTGCTGATCCTGTTCTCCGCGATCCGCGAGCGCATCGCCGTGGCCGATGTGCCGGTGATGTTCCGCGGCAGCGCCATCGCCATGGTCACCGCCGGGCTGATGTCGCTGGCGTTCATGGGCTTTTCCGGGCTGGTGCGGCTGTGAGCGTGCTCTACGCCATCCTCGCGATCGGCGGCCTGGCCGCTGCATTCGGGCTGATCCTGGGGTTCGCCGCGCAGCGCTTCCGGGTCGAGTCCGATCCGGTGGTGGACCAGATCGACGCCCTGCTGCCGCAGACCCAGTGCGGCCAGTGCTCCTACCCCGGCTGCCGGCCGTATGCCGAGGCCATCGCCGCCGGCGAGGCGGACATCAACCGCTGCCCCCCCGGCGGTCAGGCGACGGTCCAGGCCCTGGCCGACCTGCTCGACCGCGAGCCCACCCCGCTGGAGGAAGAAGAGCAGGAGAAGGCCGTCGCGATCATCGACGAGAACATCTGCATCGGCTGCACCCTGTGCATTCAGGCCTGCCCGGTGGATGCCATCCTCGGGGCCGCCAAGCAGATGCACACCGTGATCGAGGAGGAATGCACCGGATGCGAGCTGTGCATCGAGCCCTGTCCGGTCGACTGCATCACCATGGTTCCGGTCGGCACCGACATCACCGAATGGCGCTGGTCGGAACCGGAACCCTCGCCCATCGAGCAGCCCATCAAGCGGCCCATCCACGCCATCGCGGACGGTTCGGGGGCTTCCGACTGAGTCGGATGTCCGCAAACCGTTAGAATACGCTTATGCAGCTGCATCGCTTCCACGGGGGCCTGAAACTGGCCGACGAGACCGAAGCCAGCACCCGCGATCCGGTGCTGGTGATGGGCGTGCCTCCGCAGCTGATCGTCCCGCTGGGCCAGCACATCGGCGAGGCCGCGGAGCCCTGCGTGGCGGTCGGCGACTACGTGACCAAGGGTCAGCGCATCGGCCAGTCCAAGGGATATATCGCGGCCCACGTGCACGCCCCCAGTTCCGGGGAGGTGATCGAGATCGCCCCGCACGCGGTACCCCACCCCTCCGGTCTGGACGCCCCCTGCGTGGTCATCCAGACCGACGGGCGCGACGACTGGGGCGACACCCGCATGGAACCCTGGCTGGACTGGGATACCCGCGAGCCGCGCAAGCTGCGCCAGCGCATCCGCGAGGCCGGCATCGTCGGGCTGGGCGGGGCCGCCTTTCCCACCGCGGTCAAGCTCAACCCGCGCGCCGGTCAGCGCATCCACACGCTGATCGTGAACGGGGCCGAGTGCGAGCCCTACATCAGCGCCGATGACATGCTGCTGCGCACCGCCCCGGAGGCGGTGTTCGAGGGCATTCGCATCGTCGCCCACCTGCTGGACGTCGAACGGGTGCTGTTCTCGGTGGAAGACAACATGCCCGAGGCGATGCGGGCCCTCACCGAAAACCTGCCGGGCGAACTGCGCGAGCTGATCCAGCTGGTCTCGGTCCCCTCCCTCTACCCCACCGGCGGCGAACGCCAGCTGATCAAGGTGCTAACCGGCCAGGAGGTCCCCAGCGGCGGTCTTCCGGCCGATATCGGGATGGTCTGCAACAATCCCGGTACCTTCAAGGCGGTCTGCGACGCGATCATCCAGGGGCGCCCCCTGCTGTCGCGCATCGTCACCGTTACCGGGCCGGGCGTGCGGCACCCACGCAATGTCGAGGCCCTGCTGGGGACCCCGTTCGCCGACGTCATCGCCGCGACCGGCGGTTACGCCGATGGGGTGGATCGCCTGGTGATGGGCGGCCCGATGATGGGTTTCGCGGTCCACGACGACGCCATACCCGTGATCAAGGGCACCAACTGCCTGCTCGCCACTCGCCCCCAGGACACCCCGTCCCCGGGGCCGGTGATGCCCTGCATCCGCTGCGGCGAGTGTGCGGCCGCTTGCCCCGCCCAGTTGCTGCCGCAGCAGCTCTACTGGCAGGCCAAGGCCAAGGACTTCGACGCGATCCAGGACTACGGCCTGTTCGACTGCATCGAGTGCGGCTGCTGCGCGCATGTCTGCCCCAGCAACATCCCGCTGGTGCAGTACTACCGCTACGCCAAGAACGAGATCTGGGCGCGCGAGAAGGAACGGCAGAAGTCCGACATCGCCCGCGAACGCTATGAGTTCCGCCAGGAGCGCATCGAGCGCGAGGAACGCGAGAAGGCCGAGCGCATGGCCAGGAAGAAGGCGGCGGTAAAGAAGAAAGAGGGCGAGGAAGGCGCCGACGACGACAAGCAGGCCGCCATCCAGGCCGCGCTGGAACGCGCCCGCGCGCGCAAGGCCGCCAAGGCCGCACAACCCGCCGAGACCCCGGGGGACGGACAGGACAACGCCGGCACCGCGGAGGCCGGCACATCCAGCGAATCCGGCCCGCGCGATTCCACGGACTCGGGCAGCCGCTGATGCGCTTTCGCACCGAATCCTCGCCGCACATGATCCCGGCCCACTCGGTGGGCGGGGTCATGCAGCAGGTCCAGATGGCCCTGGTACCCGGCACCCTGGCCATGGCCTGGTTCTTCGGCTGGGGCGTCCTGGTCAACGTGGTCCTGGCGGTGCTGTTCGCCGTGGCCTTCGAGGCTGCGATCGTGGCGGCCCGCAAGCGCCCGGTCATGGCCACCCTGAGCGACAACTCGGCCATCGTGACCGGCTGGCTGTTCGCCCTTGCCGTACCGCCGCTGACGCCGATCTGGGTCACCCTGATCGGTATCGCCTTCGCGATCGTGGTGGCCAAGCACCTGTATGGCGGGCTCGGCTACAACCCGTTCAACCCCGCGATGGTCGGCTACGTGGTCGTGCTGGTCTCGTTCCCGCGGGAGATGGCCCTGTGGCCCGCGCCGGACACCCTCTCCGACCTGTCGCTGGGCCTGGGCCAGACGCTGCAGACCGTGCTCACTGGCAGCCTCCCGGCCGCACTCGAGTGGGACACGATCACCCGCGCCACGCCCCTGGACGCAATGCGCGAGGGCCTGGGAGCCGGGCGTACCGTCAGCGAGGTCACCGCGAGCCCGCTGTTCGGCAGCTTCAGCGAGACCAGCTGGGAGTGGATCGGCAATTTCTTCCTGCTCGGCGGCCTGTACCTGCTGTTCCGGCGCATCATCCACTGGCATATCCCGCTGGCGGTGATCCTGGGCGTGGCCATCCCGGCCGGCTTCTTCTGGATGCTGGACCCGGACTCCTTTGCCTCGCCGGCGTTCCACGTCTTCAGTGGCGCGGTCATCATCGGCGCCTTCTTCATCGCCACCGATCCGGTCTCCGCCTCCACCACGCCGCTGGGTCGCATCCTCTACGGCGCCGGCATCGGCGTGCTGATCTTCATTATCCGCACCTGGGGCGGCTACCCGGATGCGGTCGCCTTCGCCGTGCTGCTGATGAATATGGTCGCCCCGACCCTGGACCACCTGACGCGGCCGCGCATCTTCGGGCGCTCGCGCCGCGGACCGCCGCCGGGGGACGGGCATGCTTGACCTGAAGCCCCGCGACATCCTGCTGGCCACCGCCCTGCTCGCCGGCTTTGCGGCCGCCGGGGCGGGGATCGTCGCCCTCGTCCAGGGCACGACCGAGGCCCGCATCGAGGAGAACCGCATGGCGGTCAACCGCAACCGCATCGCGGAGCTGACCGGCGACCTGGATTACCGGAACGACCCCGTGCACGACACCATCGATCTCGGCCATGACCTCCTGGGCGGTGACCACCTGCCGGCCTGGTTCGCCCGCGATGCCGATGACGAAGTGGTCGGCATCGTGTTTTCCGCGATCGCGCGCGATGGCTACAGTGGCGACATCCACCTGCTGATCGGCGTAGATCGCGACGGCGAGCTCCAGGGGGTGCGCGTCTCCGCGCATCGCGAGACCCCGGGTCTGGGAGACGCCATCGAGGCCGAGCGCTCCGACTGGATCCACGACTTCGACGGCCGCTCGCTGGGGAACCCCCCGGCCGAGGACTGGCACGTGCGCAAGGACGGCGGCGTGTTCGACCAGTTCACCGGCGCCACCATCACCCCGCGTGCGGTGGTTCGCGCCGTTTATCGCACGCTGCAATACTTCGACGAACACCGCGAGGAGCTGCTGGCGACCCGGCCCGACGACGCCCGCTCCATGGCGGAACCGCTCCCGCAGCCCGAGGACCACGGGGACGACGAGGCAAGCCGATGAACCCGACCCTGACCGACATCATTCGCGACGGCCTGTGGCACAACAACCCCGGGCTGGTGCAGCTGCTGGGGCTGTGCCCCCTGCTGGCGATCTCCGGCACCATGGTCAACGCGATCGGCCTCGGCATCGCGACCACCCTGACCCTGCTGCTGTCCAATGTGCTGGTCTCGCTGATCCGCAACCACGCGCGCCCGGAGATCCGCATCCCGGTGTACGTGCTGATCATTGCCTCCATCGTCACCGCGATCGAGCTGGCGATGAATGCCTGGTTCCACGGGCTGTACCTGATCCTCGGGATCTTTATCCCGCTGATCGTCACCAACTGCGCCATCATCGGTCGCGCCGAGGCCTTCGCCTCGCGCAACTCGGTGCCGCGCGCCGCCCTGGACGGCCTGATGATGGGACTGGGCTTCACCGGCGTGCTGATCGCCCTGGGTGCGCTGCGCGAGGTCCTTGGCCAGGGCACGCTGATGGCCAATGCCCACCTGCTGTTCGGCGAGTGGGGGCACGGGATGACCCTGCAGCTCTATCCCTCCGAGCACGGCTTCCTGCTGGCCCTGCTGCCCCCGGGCGCCTTCATGGCCATGGGCCTGCTGATCGCCGCGAAGAACTGGATCGACAGCCAGTTCGAGCCGGAGCCGACCGCCAGCCGCGACGAGAGCGCCACCGAATCCGAAGCCGCACCCGACAACGCCTGAACCGAACCGGCCTTGATTCCTGGCCGTCAGCCGGTAAACTTCCGGCGCCACGAATCCGTTCTACCGGGGCCGCGCGCCCCGGACACTCAAACGTCCCAGGAGATTGGCATGGCTGGACATTTCCCGTTTGCTGGCAAGCGCGGCACGCGCTACGGCCTCGCCCCGCGCGGCACGATCGCCGCCTTTTTCGAGAACCACGGGTTCAACGACGACCTGCAGGAGAAGTACTACAAGTGGTGGTACGACTGGGCCAAGGACTTCGTCGAGAAGGACAGCGACCTGTCCTACACCATGATCCGCAAGTTCGACAGCTACCCGATGGGCACCCACGCCCACCACTCGTTCCACCTGAACGACAAGTACTGGCCGAGCTGCCTGGACGAACTGGGTTCGTTCATCCGCGACGTCATCTTCCCGAAGCTGGACGAGAAGGCGATGCATGATCTGGAAGAGAAGCACGCCAAGCTGATCAAGGATCTGGAGAAGGAAGCCGAATCCAACCCGCGCGACGCCGCGCCGGATGTCGGCATGTTCCGCCACGTCTGAGCAACGCCACTACGCGAGTTGCCGGCCCCGCGAAGCGGGGCCGGTTTGTTTGGAGCCTCCGCATCCATGAACGCCGCAAAGCGAGAAGCCATCTTCGAGCGCCTGAAGGCGGCGAATCCCGAGCCGACCACCGAGCTCGAGTACGACACACCGTTCGAACTGCTGATCGCGGTCATCCTGTCGGCCCAGGCCACGGATGTCGGCGTCAACAAGGCCACCCGCCGCCTCTACCCCGTCGCCAACACCCCCGAGGGCATCCTCGAACTGGGCCTGGACGGGCTGAAGGAACACATCAAGACCATCGGCCTGTACAACGCCAAGGCCGAGAACGTGATCAAGACCTGCCGCATCCTGGTCGACCAGCACGGCGGCGAGGTTCCACGCGACCGCAAGTCGCTGGAGGCCCTGCCGGGTGTGGGCCGCAAGACCGCCAACGTCATCCTCAACACCGCCTTCGGCGTCCCCACCATCGCGGTGGATACCCATATCTTCCGGGTCGCCAACCGTACCGGGCTGGCCAGGGGCAAGACCGTGCTCGAGGTGGAGAAGCGCCTGATGCGCCTGACCCCGAAGGCCTACTTGCAGGACGCCCATCACTGGCTGATCCTGCACGGCCGCTACGTCTGCAAGGCGCGCAAGCCGGAGTGCTGGCGCTGCCCGATCGCCGACCTGTGCGAATACAAGGCCAAGACCCCGCCGCCCGCGGGCGCCTGACACCCCCAACTCCGAGGACAACCCGCATGTACGGCAACCGCGACCAGATCCGTACCCAGTTCGTCGACGCCTGGCAGAAGGCGCAGGCCGGCGAGCCAGTCACCGACCTGGAGCAGCAACTGGTGGACGTGATCTCGGAACACCCCGAGTACCACGAATACCTGAAGGACCGCGAGACCGCGCTGACCGGCGAGTTCCCGCCCGAGCTGGGCACCTCCAATCCGTTCCTGCACATGGCGATGCACCTGAGCCTGCGCGACCAGGCGCGGACCGACCGGCCCGCGGGCATCCGCGAACTGCACCAGGGCCTGTGCGCCCGGTTTGGCGTGATGGACGCCGAGCACCGCATGATGGAATGCCTCGGCCAGACCCTGTGGGAAGCCCAGCGCAGCAACAGCGCACCGGACGAGAACGCCTACCTCGAGTGCCTCAAGCGCCTGGCGAGCCGGTAGCCGACTGTTCGGCCGGCGCCGGCTGCCGGTCCAGTCCCAGCCGATCCAGCAGCACCAGCATCGCGGGGGTGAACAGCAACGTCAGCGGCGTGGCAATGAACAGCCCCCCGGCGATCGCGGTCGCGAGCTGCACCCAGAAGCCGGTCACCGGCGCCCCGACGTAGAAATCCCTTCCGGCGAAGTCCACGGTCCAGGCCAGCACCATCGGCATCAGGCCGAGGATGGTGGTGATCGCGGTCAGCAGCACCGGCCGCATGCGCTGGGCCGCCGCGCGCAGGGCCGCCTCCAGGGCATCCAGCCCGCGCCCGCGCTGCTCGTTGTAGGTGTCGATCAGCACGATGTTGTTGTTCACCACGATCCCGGCCAGCGCCAGCACCCCGATCCCGCTCATCACGATGCCGAATGGCTCCCCGCGCAGCAGCAGGGCCAGTAGCACCCCGGCGGTGGAGAACACGATCGCCGACATCACCAGCAGCGCCTGCGAGAACCGGTTGAACTGGGTAACCATCATCGCGAGCATCAGGAACAGCGACAGCGCAAAGGCCGCGAGCAGGAAGCGCGCCGCCTCGGCCTGCTCCTCGGCCTGGCCGCGAAACCGCAGCTGCACCTCCGGGTCCAGGTCCATGCCGGCGATGCGCGCCTCCAGCGCGCGCTGGCGCTCGTCCACCAGGTAGCCACTGGCCGCATCCGCCTCCAGGGTGTAGGCGCGATCGCCGTCGCGGCGCTTGATCAGACCGGTGGCCGGTACCGGCACCAGTTCCGCGAAATGCGCCAGCGGCACCAGCCCGGTCGCGCCGGGCAGGTTCAGGGTGGCCAGTTGCTGCAGGTGGCGCTGCTCCGCCGGCAGGCGCAGGCGGATATCCACCTCCTCGTCGCTGTAGTCCGGGCGGTAGCTGCCGAGCTGGATGCCGCGGGTCAGCAGCTGCACCCCCTCGCCCAACAGCGGCACGTCCACGCCGAAGCGCGCCGCCTGCTCACGATCGAAGCGCACCTCCAGCTCCACCCCGGGCAGTGGCAGGTCGTCGGTCACGTCCTCGAAGCCGCCCAGCTCGTCCATCGCACTGCGGATCTCGCGGATCACCGGCGCGATGCGGTCAGCCTGGCGGCTGGAGGCCTCGACCACGATCGGCCGGCCCTCGCGCGGCCCGCGTTCCTGGGCGCGAAACTGCAGGCGGATGCCCGGCAGGTCGGCGGTACGCTCGCGCAGGTCCTCGATGATCGCGGCCGCCGGCGGGCGCTCGCGCCAGGAGATCAGTTCCAGCTGGATCAGGCCGACCAGGTCTTCCGGGTAGTCGCCCTGCAGCCGCCCGAGCTGGGTACCGATGGTCCGCGCATAGACATGCTGGATCTGCGGCACCCCCTGCAGGCGCCCCTCCACCTGTCTCACCAGGGCGTCCGCCTCCCACACCGACAGGTCGCCGCGCGCCTGTACCTGCACCTGCACGAAGTCCGGCTCCACCTGCGGGAAGAACTCCACCCCGCGCCCCTGCTGGGCATACAGCGCATAGGCGGCGGCGACCAGCGCCAGCGTGCCCGCGAGCGTCCAGCCGGGGCGACGCACCAGCGGCTGCAGCAGGCGGATGTAGGCGCGGGTCAGGCCCTGCAGTTCGTCATAGCGACCATCCTCGGCCGCGCGCACGTAGCGCGTCTGGGCCGCGTTGATCGGGTGGCTCTGGCCGATCACCGACCCCAGCGCCGGAATAAATACCAACGCCATCGCCAGCGAGGCGATCAGGGTCACAATCACCGTGGCCGGCAGGTAGACGATGAACTCACCGACCATGCCGGGCCACAGCAGCATCGGCGCGAACACCGCCAGCGTGGTCCCGATCGCGGTGGTGATCGGCCAGGACATGCGCTGCGCCGCGGCGCGGAAGGCCTCCCGCCGCGGCATGCCCTCGGCCACATAGCGGTCAGCCAGCTCCACCACCACGACCGCGCCATCCACCAGCATGCCGACCACCAGAATCAGCCCGAACAGCACCACCACATTGAGCGTGAAGCCCATCAGATAGATCGCCAGGATGCCGCCGAGGAAGGCCCCGGGGATGGCCACCCCCACCAGCAGGGCCGCGCGCGCGCCCATCATTGCCAGAATCACCAGCGCCACGATCAGCACCGCAGCGATCACGCTGTTCTCGAGATCGCCCAGCAGGTCGTCGACATCGCGCGCCATGTCCTGCAGGTAGGTGACCTCGACCGTCTCCGGCCAGTCGGCCCGCGCCACCTCGATGGTCGCGCGCGCGGCCGCCACCACCTCCAGGATGTTGGCCTCCGAGGCCTTGCGGATCTCCAGCGACACCGAGGGCTGTCCGTCGATGCGGGTGAAGCCCTCCGGGTCCAGATAGCTCTGGCGGACCTCGGCGACATCGCGCACCCGCACCACCGCGTCGCCCTCCACCCGGATCGCGGTATCCAGCACGTCGTCGACATCGTCGATGGTGCCCGGCACCCGCAGCGGGATGCGCCCGGCGCCGGTATCCAGCGCCCCGGCCGCAACCAGACGGTTGTTGCGTTCGATCGCCCGGGTCAGCTCGTCGAACGACAGCTCGAAGGTCTCCAGCACCAACGGATCGACCAGCACCTCCATCTGCTCCTCGCGATCGCCGCCGACATCCGCCTCCAGCACCCCGGGGATCGCCTCCACGCGGTCGCGCAGGTCGCGCGCCAGACGCACCAGCGTGCGCTCGTCCAGCGGCCCGGACAGGTTCAGCGTGAGCACCGGGAACAGCGACAGGTCGACCTCGGAGACGCTCGGGTCCTCGGCCCCGGCGGGCAGTTCCGGGCGCACCTGGTCGACCTCCTCGCGCAGGTCCGACAGGGCCCGGCGGTTGTCCCAGCCGGGCTCGAAGTCCAGCCGCACCAGGGCAAAGCCCTCGCCGGCCCAGGACTGCATCTCGTCCACCCCGGGCAGGGTCTGCAATTCGCGCTCCAGCGGGCGCAGCATCAGGCGCTCGGCATCCTCCGGACTGACCCCCGGATAGGGCACGGACACGAAGAAGATGGGGATGTCGATCTCGGGGGCCGCCTCCTTGGGCACCACCTGGTAGGCGGTCGCGCCCAGCACCAGGATCAGTAGCAGGAACAGCAGCACCGTCCGGGCGTGCTCCACCGCCCAAGCGATCAGGGCTTTCACCGCAGGGCCTCGCCCACCGGTTCCGGCCCGGCCGCGCCCGTCGATGCCTCCATGGGCCGGGGCCGCACGGTCTCGCCCGGGGTCACGAAGCCGTGGCCGATGGTGATCACCCGCGCGCGCTCCGGCAGCCCGGTAACCCAGACGCCGTCGGTGGCGGCACGGATCACCTCGACCGCGTGGAAGACCACCCGGTCGTCGTCATCCACCGTCTTCACCCCGACCCGGCCGCTGTCGTCCAGCCCCATCCAGGCCGGCGACAGCTTGTGCGCCGCGACCGTCTCGGTCGGGATCTCGACCCCGGCGCTGATCCCCGAGGGCAGCGCCTCGTCGGCATTCGGGACCTCGACCTCCACACGGAAGGTCTGGGTGCCAGACTCGGCGACCCGCGAAACGAACCGCACCTCGCCCTCGGCGCGACGCCCGTCCAGGAAGCGAATACGCGCCGCCTGGCCCGACTCCACCCGCCCGATCTGGTGCTGCGGCACGTGCACCACCGCCAGTAGCGGGTCGTTGTCCACGATCTCCGCTACCGGGTCGCCACGGGCCACGAAGTCGCCCCGTTCCGCCAGACGCTGATTCACCACCCCGGCCACCGGCGCGATGATGCGCGTGTTGCGGATATCCAGCTCGATCGCCTCCAGCTCCGCGCGGGCGGCCTCGCGCTCGGCCTCGCGGGCCTCCAGCTGGGTGCGCGACACATGGCCCTGATCGTGCAACCGCTGGGCGGCCTCGAATTCGCTCTCGGCGCCGCGCAGCCGGGCGATCGCCTGGCGCCGGCGCGCCTCGCGGTCGTCCATGCGCAGCCGCGCCAGGGGCGCATCGGCGGCCACGCGCGCCCCGCGGGCCACCTCCCACTCGGCCACCTGCCCGGCGGTCTCGGCGCGCACCATCACGCGCAGATCCGGCTCCACCCGCCCCTGCAGCACCAGCAGACGCTCCACCGGCTCCGCCTCCAGCGCGGTCACGGCCACCGCCATCGGCTGCGGCTCGGCCGCCCGCGGCGCCTCGTCGGCCTCGCGCCCGAACATCCCCGAGGCGATCCAGAGGATCACCAGCAGCAGGATGCCCAGCGCGATCAGCACGCGCGTCTGTTCGCGCAGGCGCTGCCACCAGGAATCAGCCATCGCCCCGTCTCCCCTGTGTACCGGCGGTACTCATTTTGCCCCGCCGAACAGGCGCTGCCACCAGCGCCGGCGGCTGCCGGTCGGCGGCATCGCCGCCTGCAGGTCCACCGGCGGCACGCGCGACAGCACCCAGCCCGGCAGCACCCGCAGCCCCGAGGAGCCGCAGCTGGAGCCGAGGTTGTTGGGGTCGAAGATCTTCACGAATTCCGGCACCTCGCGGTCATCGACGTAGACGATCCCGCAGTAGTCCTCGTCGTGATCCTGGCGCAGCAGGGTGTCGACCTCGTCGATGAAACGCCGGAAATCCTCTGCGGAGACCGGTTCCACGGGCACGGTATCCCCTACCGCGTAGACGTACCAGCCGCCATCGGCGCGGTCGCGCAGCAGCGTCCACAGCCGCTCCAGCTGCTCCCAGTACAGGATGCCGGTGGAACCGGCCTCGAAACGTTGCAGGAAGTCGGGCACGGGCCCTTGGGACGCTGGATTCATACGGAGATCCGTTTATCCGGAAAAGACCCTTATCCTAGGGAAACGCTGATCAATGTACACGCTCGTGTAGTTCCCGCATGGCTTGCAGGGAACCCCCGACCGGGGCCAGGCTCTTAATCGGAAAGCCTTTAGCCAAGAAGACTGCGCCATGCGAACCATCTCCCACGCCACTTCCCTGCGCGCCGAGCCGGAACGGGTCTTCGAGTTGCTGAGTCACGTGCCCAACTTTGTCGACCTGTGCGACCACGTCGAGCATATCGAGTGCCTGGGTGACGACTGCTATCGCTGGACCATTCGGGCCGCCGGGATGCGCATGGATTTCGATGTCGAGGTCTGCACCGCGATCGCGCCGGAGCACTTTGCCTGGCGCTCCATCCGCGGGGTGCAGAACCGGGGCAGCTACCGCCTGAGCCCCGAGGGCGAGGACCGCACGCGCGTGGAGTTCGAACTGGAGTACAAGCTGAACCCGCTGCTCGACGCGGCCGTGCGGCGCGCGGCCCAGTCGCTGGTCGACCGGGTGTCGGGCCAGCTGATGGCACGGGCCCAGCAGCGGCTGGACGCCGAGGCGGCCCGTTCCTGACCCCAAACCTGAACCCAGCGTTGCCGGGTGTCAGGCGGTCTCCGCCGCGGCACTGGCATCGGGGCGCGCCAGCAGGTCGCGCAGGGTGCGCCCGTTCAGGCGCTCCTCGCGCGCCTGATCCACCTCTTTCAGCGTCGTCTCCACACTCAGGCTGCCGCGCAGACGACGAATGGCGTGGTCATCACTGTCCTCGCGCAGCGCCTCCAGGATTTCGTCCACGCGGATCGCGTCCAGGTCGCGGGCCGGTACCAGATGCTGGCCCTCGCTTCCCGCCTTCAACAGCAGACCGGCCTCTTCCAACCGGCGCGCCGCATCACCCAGGGCATTGCCCGGCACCGCCAGGGTCGCGGCCACCTCGTCCAGGGTGGGTGCCGGGCGCCCGTCGTGAAAGCGCTGGCCGACCTGCTGCATCAGGTGCAGCCCCATGCGTTCGCGTGCCGCCCCGGACAGGCGCAGGCGGATGCCGCGCACGTTCATGTACTCCGGGTGCTGGACGAAGAAGGCGACATTGGCCCCGATCAGCAGGATCAGCCAGGCGAGGTAGATCCAGATCAGCAGCATGATCATGATGGCGAAGCTGGAATAGATCGCCGCATAGCGCGTTGAACCCGCCACCATGTTGGCGAATACCCAGCCCACGCTCTGCCACAGGAAACCGGCCACCACCGCGCCGATCAGCGCCGGGAGGATCTTGACCCGGGTGTTCGGCACGAACACGTAGATGAACGCGAACGCGGAGATGATCAGGATGTACGGCACCAGCCGCGAGATCTCGGTAATCAGCATGCCGAAGGGTTCGACCCCGGCAATCGCCTGCATCGCGGCCGATGACATCACCGTGGCGGTCAGCCCCAGCGCCGAGACCACCAGCACCGGACCAATCAGGATCACCGACAGGTAGTTGGAAAAGCGCTGGGCCAGGCTGCGGCTGTTCTCCACCCGCCAGATGGTGTTGAAGGCCAGCTCGATCTTCTGCACCAGCGCGATGACGGTATACACCAGGAACAGCAGGCCGACGAAGCCGAGCACGCCCACGCGCATGTTGTCGACAAAGTCGAGCACGTTGTGGGCGATCTCCACCCCCTGCTCGCCCAGCGGTTCAAGCACGCCCAGCAGGAACGGCTCCACCGCGTTGTGGGCACCAAAGGCCTTGAGCACCGAGAACGACAGCGCCAGCAGCGGCACCATCGACAGCAGGGTGGTGTAGACCAGGCTCATCGCCCGCAGCGTCAGCTGGCCCTCGGAGACCTCGCGGGCCAGGCCGAACAGGCCCCGCACGACACCCAGCGGGACCGCCTTCCACCAGGGCAGCGCCGACAGGTCCGTGTCCTGGACCAGCTCGACCAGCTGGCGCCGGCGGGCATCCAGGCGTTCGGCCCAGGCTACGCCCGCCACGCATCACTCCCGTGGGTATGTGGCCCCGTCACCAGGCCCTACTTCTGCCGCCACTGGCCGTTACGGTCCTGGTACCAGTAGCCCGCCGGGGCCTCTTCCACCCAGACGCGGGCAAAGGTCTCGCGGATCTGGCGTTCCCAGTCCGGGCGGTCATTGGCGCGCGCGATCTCGCGGTAGAGCGAATCGCGGTCGGAGTTCTCCTCGCTGACCTGGCGCTGTACGGTGCTGCGGTCCCGCAGCGGCACCTCGGAGAGG
Organism: Thioalkalivibrio sp. ALE22; assembly: GCF_000381445.1. Taxonomy (NCBI): domain Bacteria; kingdom Pseudomonadati; phylum Pseudomonadota; class Gammaproteobacteria; order Chromatiales; family Ectothiorhodospiraceae; genus Thioalkalivibrio; species Thioalkalivibrio sp. ALE22. The sequence goes on along the minus strand of NZ_KB906507.1, from coordinate 17,926 downwards.
TCACGGATCACCACGTCGCCGTTGTTGCCGAACCCGATCGCCCCGCTGCGGAAATGCGGCGCCAGCTGCGGCGCCCGCTCACGCATCGAGGCCCGGATGCGATTGATCGCCGGGGTCTCGATCTGCAGGTCCGGGCTCTGCGCCGCGGCCGGGCTGACCAGACGCTCCAGCACCCAGGCCAGCACCGGCGTGCTGCCCGTCGCGGCGCCGGCATGACGCGGCTGGGCCGGAAGCTGCGCGCCGGACTCGGACTGCGGCGCGGCCTCGCTGTCCGGCACCTGCAGCGCGTCGCGCACGATGGCGCGCGCCGCCTCCTCCGCCGCGGCGGTGGGGAAGTAGATATTGATGGTCACGCAGCCGGCCAGCAGGGCAAACACCAGCGCCAGTCCCGGAACACTCCACAAAGCCTTCATGCCTGTCATCCCTTGTTCGAGCGGGTCCGTCCCGCATGTGCCCAATCTACACCATCATCCTGAATGGCAACCAAACGCTGAATGCGTGGTTACTGCACCACCGGGCCCTCGCCCGCCTGGATCGTGGCCAGGCGGTTGATCAGCTCCGGCCAGTCGACCCGCCGGTTGTACCCGATCACCTGGATCTGCGGCAGCCCGCCACCCTGGACCAGTACGAACCCGTCATCGGGGCGATCGGCGACGCCAGAGGCTGTGCATACGTCCCCGCGCAGCTCGCAACGGAAACCCAGGCGGCGATAGCTGAAGTTCTCGAAGAAGCGCAGAAAGATCGACGACGCCGCCGCCTGGATCCCGCCGCCCAGCTCGGTGATGTTTTCCACCGCGCGCTGGCTGATGCGCCGCCGCCCCGGCGCGTCCATCGGCGTCATCAGCTCCAGATCCATATGCACCGGCGACCAGTCCACCATCACCAGGTCGTTCACGTGGCCCGACAGACGGCCCTGGATACGCCCGAAATCGAAGGCACGGGTGACCAGTTCCAGATCCAGGCGCTGAATCTGCGTCGACAGCCCCAGCTCCGGGGCGTAGCCGAACAGATCGTGGATGTAGACATCGCGCAACACCACCTCGCCGTCAAACACCTGCACCAGCAACCGCCCGTCCACGTTCAGGTCGCCATCCTCCAGGCGGACGCGCGGGATCATTCCCGCCACCTGCCCGGAGAACCGGGGCCATCCCAGCACCTCGGTCAACGGCTCCAGGCTGATGGCCCGGATGCCGCCCTGAAACTGCACATCCGGCCCGGTCTCCGTCTGCTGCAGACTGAAGGCCCCGACCCGCAGCCCACCATCGAGGATCGGGATCTCGGTCGCCTCCAGTAACTCCAGTCCCTGTGGCCGCGCCCGCACCTGCGCGCTGAAGGCATCGAACGGGAGCCCGTAGAGATGGGCGGCATCCACTTCGATGCGCCCCGGACCGCCCGGCACCGTGCCCGACCAGTCGAGACCACCCCGCGCCCCACTGAGACCGAAGCGTCCCCGGCGATCCTGCGCCTCCACCCCGGACCACTCCGCACGCATGTAACGCGGCATGGAATCCTGCAGTTCGATCTCGCCCGCCAGGTGACCCGCGACATCCAGCTCGCCCAGCGGGGTCCCCACCAGCCAGGGCGACAGCAGGGTGTCGTAGATCACCCCCAGCGCCGCGATCTCCGCCTGGACCCGGCCCTCCAGCCCGCGCCCGGGCGCGAACGCCAGGTCCTGCCCCTGCAGGGCCGCCGCCGCCCCATAGTCCAGCGAGAGCAAATCCGTGCGCGCCGAGCCGTTGTCGGCGTCCGCCACCAGGCCACGGGCCTCCAGCACGACCGGCCCCTCGGCGTCGAGATCCACGAACCAGGGATCCACGAACACCACGCCTGCCGTCACGGCCGCCTCCACATCCCAGCCGTTCGCGTCCCCCGCGACCCACAGTCGCGCATCCAGCTCCTCGCCCGCCTGCAGCCCGAGGTCATCGCTGAAGGCGAGGTCATGGACCCGCAGGGTGCCTTCCGAACGGCCGCGTTCACGCCAGCGCAGCGCAACATCCGCCCGGCCCTGCCCGAGGTGCACGGGCAGCTCCATCGGCAGGCGCGGGGAGGCGGCCAGCGCCGCCAGATCAATGCCGTCGAGATCGGCCCGCACATCCCAGCCGCGCGCCGGGTCGCGGTGCACACGAACATCCCCGCTGGCCCCGAACCAGCCCGGCCAGGCGCCCGCCAGGGTCAGCTGACCGCTCTCGCGGCCCCAGACCAGGCGCACCCGCGCGCCGCGCAGGTCCAGATCCCCGGCATCCCCCCAGAGCCGGGCGGCCTCGCAGCGGACCTCGGTACGGCCGAGCCGCAGGTCGCCACATTCCATCCGCAGTCGTCGCAGGGTCCCGATCGGGGCGGGAAGCTCGACGCGTTCCGCGCGGATTTCCAGCGACAGGCCTTCGCGCGTCCATTGCACCCGCGTACTCAGGCCGCGGGCATCGAGATCCTCGCGCAGCAGGGATTCGATCTGCAGGTCGAGCTGGACACCGCCGGCAGCCGATGGGGATTCGGCGGCCGTCACCGACCCCGCCAGCAGGAAAAACACCAACCCGGCCGCCGCGGCCACTGCGCCCGGTGCACCGCGCCGCGCGTGCATCAGGCCGGGTCGCCCCGCTCCGGCAGGCGATCGCGCAGCGGGCGCGTCAGACGCGCCAGCCACTCGCGCAGGGCGAAGCGGGAGGTCTCCAGGGCGTCCAGTCGCGGCAGGAAGTCCTCGACCCGGATCGGGTCACCGGTCGGGCCGCGGAAACCGGCCGGGGCCGGGTCGGCGGCCAGTCCCGCGCGCTCGAAGCAGGCCAGCGCCCGCGGCAGATGTAGCGCCTGGGTCACCACCAGTACCCGCTGCACATCACTGTTCTGGAGTCGCTGGCGGGTGTGGGTGGCGTTCTCGCAGGTGTTGCGCGAGGTGTTCTCCAGCCAGCGCACCGGCACCCCCAGATCGCCCTGCAGGCTCGCCGCCATAAGCTCGGCCTCGGAGCGCCGCCCCGGCAAGGCACCCGGACGCCCGCCGGAGACCAGGATCGGCAAGCCGGTATCGCGGTGCAGCCGCGCCGCATGGCGCAGGCGCTCGTGGGTCTGCGGGTTCAAGGCGTCACGCCCGCCGTCCTCGGCGCGCCCGGGCCAGCGGCCACCCCCCAGCACCACGATGGCATCGGCCCGACCCACCGCGATCACGCCGTCGCGCAGATCACGCTCGATGCTGTGGGCCAGCGGCTGGGCCACGATGTTCAGGCTTGGCAGCACCAGCGCCAGCAGGCCCAGGGCGAGCAGCGCCCGCCCGCCCCGCCAGTCGGCGCGCCACAAGGCCACGCCCACAAGGGTCAGCGTGATGCCCAGCCCGGGCGGCAGCAGCAGGTGCTCGGCGATCGTCTGCAGGGTGGCGAGCACGAGAGTCTCCGCCCGCGACCGGGGTTACTTCTTGCCCGGGGAGTAGAGATAGTGGGCGTAGGTGGCCACGTCCTCGGAGACCCGGCGGATCAGGTGATCCAGGCTGATGATGGCGAACTCGAGCAGGTTCACCGCGATGTACGGCTGCTCGACACGCAGGCGGTCGTACATGGAGCGCGACAGGCGCAACAGGCGGGTATTGTCGCTCAGGGCACGCATGCGCACGCCGCGCGGCACGCGGTCGAAGAACGACATGGACCCGGCCAGTTCGCCGGTCTGCATGCGGCCGACCTCGATCTCCTGGCTGCCGTCGTCGTGGTACAGCGCAGCGGTCCCGCTGACCACGAAGAACAGCGACTCCCCGACCTCGCCGATGTCCGCGATCACCTGCTTGTGATGGGTCTCCACCACTTCCAGGTACTCGAGCAGGACTTCGACCTCGGCCGGCGTCAGGGACGCCGAGATCGGGTGCTTGGAGAGGAATTCGGTCAGCAGTTCCTTGGACATGGAGAGGGTTCCTTCTGACGGGTCCGCGGTAGACGTGAGAGTGCTTTAGAGTATAACGAACACGGCCCCGGGACGGGGCCGACACGCCACGGAACGCCGGGGAGGTAGCCCTTGATCGACATCGACGTCCTGCGCCGTAACCTGCCGCGACGCCTGCGCGAGGGGCGCACCCTCCTGCTGGTCGCCGCCCCGGAGACCACGGACAGTCCACCGGATGTGGAGCAGGAAACGGTGGCAGCGTTTCTCGAGCATCCGCCCGAGCCACGAGTGCCGCTGGTCCTGCTCCCGGACACCCTCAGCGCGCTGGATGTGACCACCGGACAACAACTGCTGGGCGGCCTGCGCGACCGCTGGGCCGACGAGGTGCTGATTCTGCATCGGCTGGACGACCAACGCTGGGACCTGAACGACTTCCTGGCGCTCGGATTCCGGCGCGACCCCGAAGCCGAGACCGCCGCGCCGGATCACGCGGTCTATCGCACCAGCCTGTACGACTACAAGCTCACTCCCGACTGGCTGAACGCCCGGTTCTGGGCGAACCCCGAGATGTGGGACAAGGCCCGCTGGTAACGCTGTGCCGGGCGAATCGCGACGCGGGGACTACTCGTCGCGGGGGTTCAGGCGCGGATGCGTCTCGTCACCCCACCACCAGACCAGCGCACCGGATGCAAACATCGCGATCACCACGAACCAGAAGCCCCAGATCACCGAGCCGCCCAGGTGGGCCACGATGCCCAGGCCCAGGGCCCCAACGCCGTAGCCGAGATCGCGCCAGAAGCGGTAGGTACCGATGGCCGAGCCGCGCCAGTTCGGGTGCGCAATGTCCGCCACCGCCGCACTGAGGTTCGGGTACAGCAGCGCCATGCCGAACCCGGTCACCGCCGCCGCGAAGGACCACCACAGTACGCCCTCGCCGAGCAGGGTCAGGGCGACCCCGCCGCCACAGATCCACATCCCCCAGATGATCGGCTGGCGTCGCCCCACGTGATCCGACAGGCGCCCGGTGAGGAACTGCGAACCGCCCCAGACGAAGCCGTAGATCCCGACGACCCAGCCGATCGCCGCCAGACTGAGCCCCTGCTGATACAGGAACACCGGGTAGAACACCCAGACCAGCGCATCCACGAACTTCTCCACCAGCCCGGCCTGACTGAACGCCGCCATGCGCCGGTCGCGCCAGGACATCAGGGTGAACACCTGCCAGGTCGTCGGCGTGTCGGGGATATTCGTCGGGTAACGCGGCACCGGGCCGGTGGACTGACCGGCCGCATGCCGGGCACCCTCGGCCTTTGCCCAGTCGAGGGTCTCGCGCACGAACACGGCGGTCATCACGATCGCCAGGGCGATCACCACCAGACCGAAGATCAGCAGGCCCCAGCGTGGCCCGAACCCGGCCGCCATATAGCCGGTCACGATCCCCGCCACGGCAACCCCGACATACCCGGAGAACTCGTTCATGCCCATGGTGAAACCGCGCTCGTCGGCGCGGGTGATATCCATCTTGGCGGTCTGCGTCATCGACCACGCCAGCCCCTGGTTCACGCCCAGCAGGACGGTCGCCGCGACGATCCAGCTCCAGGACGGTGCGTAAAGGATCATGAACGGGATCGGGATGGCCGCCACCCAGCCCAGCATCAGGACCGTCTTGCGCCCCAGCCGCTCGGACAGGCGCCCGGCAACGAAGTTGAGCGCCCCCTTCACGACCCCGAAGGCGACCACGAACGCGGTCAGCAGCATGAACGAGCCCTCGGCCACACCGAACTCGCTCTCCGCCAGCGCCGGCACGACCGTGCGCATCATCCCGATGGTCAGGCCAACGAAGAAGACCTGGATCAGTTGCTGCCCGAACTGCCCGAGGTTCTCCCGAATCCCGTGCGTCAGATGGGCGTAGGCCTCCGCGGCCTTGTGATGGTCCGTCATGAAGAGTCCCTCTGCTATCGGATCAGGAGGCGATATTCGCCGCGACGTAGGCATCCATTCCCACCGGGCGCGGGGGGATGTTCTGGGTCAGAAAATCGACGAACGTCTCCCGCTCACCGATCGCAAGCCCCGGGTTGAAGCGCTTTTCGAACCCGAGCGTCGACGACGGCTTCCCGGACAGCCCCGCGCCGCAGGCACTGCCGGCATAGTGACCGGGATAGATCTCCAGTTCGTCCGGAAGGCCCAGGAGGCGCTCGTGAAGGCTGTCGAACAGCCGCCCCGCCATCTCGCGCTCCCGCCCGGCCAGATCGGGGCGCCCAACACTGCCGATGAACAGCGTATCGCCCGTAAGAACGAACCAGGGCTGGTCCCCGCGGCGTTTGTCGGTCACCAGAAGACACAGGCTGTCCTCCGTGTGACCGGGGGTATGGATCACCTCGACCTCGACGTTGCCGACCCCGAGCCGATCGCCATCCTCCAGCGCATGGAAGTCGAACTCCACCACCGAACGATCCGACGCATGCAGGCAATACTCCGCCCCGGCACGTCGGGCCAGGTCACGGCCACCGGAATAGTGATCGGCATGCACATGCGTGTCGATCACATGCGTGATGGCAACACCCGCCTCGGCGGCCCGCTCCAGGAACCATTCCTGGTCCCCGTCCACGACATCCACCGCGATGGCCTTGCCCAGCGATCCACAGCCGAACAGGTAGGACAGCGACGACTCCCGGGTGGGCAATTGATGAAAAAACATGACACTCCTCCTGGACCGTTCACCGGTCGCGTTCTTTTTGTCGGTTGTCCTCATCGGCGCTCACGGGCAGACCGTGGTAGCGCCACTCCGCGATGCCGTCCTCGAGCCGGCTGGCCCGGATGCCGTGCCGACCCAGGATCTGGACGGCCTCGCTCGCCATCAGGCAGTACGGTCCTCGGCAGTACGCCACCACGGGGCGGTCAGTCGGCAATTCGCCCAGCCGGTCGCGCAATTCGCTGACGGGGATGGATCGGGCATAGGGAAGATGGGCGCTGGCGTACTCCATGCCCGGACGTACGTCGAGCACGATCACCTCGCCGCGCCGCGCCCGCTCGAGTAGCTGTTCGCCCGCCATGGGGGCCAGATCGCCCGCACCCTCGGCGATCTCTCGAGTGGCGGCCTGCAGCTCCAGCAGCCGTTCTTCGGCCAGTGTTCGCAGCATCACCCAGAAATCGGCGACATGCCGATCGACCAGGCGGTAGAACATGTACCGGCCTTCGCGCCGGGCCTCCACCAGCCGCGCAAGGCGCAGCTCCTTCAGGTGGGCACTGGCCAGCTTCACGCTGATCTCCGCGTCCGACGCCAGTTGTTCGACGCTCTTCTCCCCCTGCACGAGGATCTCGATCAGCTCCAACCGCTTGGGACTGGCGGCCGCGCGGGCAATGCGGGCCACCTGTTCGTACAGGAGGTCTTTGAGTTCGCGTCCGGACACCGCACACATTCCAATATTCGTTGGAATATAAGCTAACCAACGCGCGCCGCCAACGCAAGCCCTGCTTGCGCACCCGCGCGGGACCGGACCCTCCGGTTTTTGGGGCATTCTGGCGAACGCAGTAATTCCTGAGTACGGTACTCGGGAACTTCAATTAGAAGTTGCTTACTAACTGAATGACTATCCCGTGCCCACGGGCACCCTTCCCCTGCAAAAGGAGGACGTCATGAGCCAGCTGATCAACAACTTCCCGGCCGACGGCGTGGTCACCATCAACCGCGTGATCCTGAAGCCGGAGTACACCATCGACGACCTGCAGGAGCGTGTCGCGGTCCTCTGCGAGAACGTGAAGACCTACCACTCGGATACCGGCTTTGTCGGCGGCTTTGTCGCCCTGAACTCCGGCGCGGTCTCGAACGAGGGCTCGACGATCGGCCAGGCGGTCGAGAGCCCGATGAAGGACAAGGAAGCGCTGATCATTACCTTCTGGAACAGCTTCGAGGAACACGAGGCGTCGCATCAGAGCGAGACCTTCCAGCCCCTGTTCCAGCAGGTCCTGGAACTGTGCGAGAACGGGAACGAGGAGATCGCCTACGAGATGCTCTGGTCCGGCGCGGCCTACGACCCGGAACAGGCCAAGGCCGCCCGCGAGGCCAAGGAAACCCACGCGGCCTGACGGCCGCATGCCGGGAGCGATCCCGGACCAAGGAACTGTCGTCTCTCCAACGACTGTACCCATTGCCGGGGCCTAACGCCCCGGCTTTTTTGTCGGCCGCCCTGGTCGCGCCTCCATAGCCCCCTGCAGGAGCCTGCTTGCAGGCGAATTCCCCTGACCACGTCTGACTTTGGCAGGGGCTTCGCCTGCGAGCAGGCTCCTGCGATTTTCGGGGTGTGCTGAACCGGGGGTCATCTCAAGCATCCGGGCTCTTGCTGACGCCGGAGATCCCGGCTCTGCGCTTCACCCCGGCCGGGTGACCGCATGGCCTCCGAACGCAGACGGGTGTCCTCTCGCCCCGGCCGCGCCGGCCCCAAACGAACGAACCCCGCGGCATGGCCACGGGGCTCGCTGGGTATGCCGAAAAGCATCGGTCTCAGCGCGATGCGTCGTCCCGATCCTCGGGCTCGTGCATCTCCGGCGGCGAAGACAGGGTGTGAGTCTTCTCGTCGTAGCGTCCCTTCAGCTCGTCGGTCTTGCTGTTTTCCCACAGCGGGACACCGACGAAATAACCCGCGCGCCCGATCGCATGGGCGGCCACCGGCGCGGTCAGCAGCAGGAAGCCGATCACCGCCACCGCGCGCGTGGTCACGCCGCCGTCACCGAAGTACACCGCGACCCCGACCATCATCAGGCCAGCCCCCAGCACGCCCGCCTTGGTGGTCGCGTGCAGGCGCATCGGCAGGTCGGGCATGCGCACCAGGCCCAGCGCCGCCACGACCATGAACGCCGCACCCACCACCAGAAACAGCCCCGTGAAGAACTCAGTCATCGTCGCGATGCCCCCCTTTCTCCAGGTAACGGGCAAAGCCGACCGCCGCGAGGAACGCGGTCAGCGCCAGCACCATAGCCACGTCGATGAACGGGGTGCGGCCGCTGGAGATTACATACACCGCGATAAAGCCGATCGTCAGCGATGCGATCAGTTCCAGCGCGACCACGCGATCGGGCAGGGTCGGCCCCAGATACAGCCGCCAGAACCCCAGCAGCAGGGCGATACTCAGCAGCACATTGGAAGCGATGATGGCGATATCGAACATCTGCATCCCCTGCGCCTAGCGCAGGACCTCCAGCGCGCGGTGTTCCAGGTACTTGATGGAGCGGATCACCTCGTCCCGATCCTCGATGTACATCACGTGGATGTACAGCACCTTCTTGTCGGTGGACACGTCGAGGCTCAGTGTTCCCGGGGTCAGCGAGATCAGGTTGGCGACGATGGTGATCTCGCCATCGGTCCTGGCATCCAGGGGGAAGGCGATCACGCCCGGCACCATGTGGTGGGTCGGCGTCATCACGTCATACGCCACCTTCAGATTGGACAGGAACAGCTCCCAGAGGAAGTAGCCAATGAACGCGATGAACTTGGGCACCCGCCGCGCGTAGCTCGAGAAACCCGGCTTGTCGCGCAGCGCGAAGGCCAGCAGCACATAGCCGAGGAAGAACCCCACGAGCAGGTTGCCGGTGCTGAACGTGCCGGTCAGGAAGACCCAGATCAGGGCCAGCGCGATATTCCAGGTCAGCGCGATCATGGCTGTGCCCCCAGTACCGCCTCGATGTACTGCGACGGATCCAGCAGCTGTTCGGCCGACATCAGGGCCATCTGGTAGATCGGCTCGCCGTACAGGCCAATGGCCACGGTCATCAGCGCCAGCATGATCACCGGGAGCCACATCCAGATCATCGGACCGGAGGTCACGTCATCGGTCTCCACGCCTTCCGGCTGCGCCTTCCAGAATACCTCGGCCCAGATCTTGATCATCGAGTAGAGCGTCAGCAGCCCCACCACCAGCGCGACCGCCACCACCCAGTAGGCCTCGGCCTCGATGCCCGCGCGGATGATGATGAACTTCGCGAAGAACCCGGACAGCGGCGGCAGCCCTGCCAGCGACAACGCCGGGATCAGGAACAGCACACCCAGCATCGGATTCGTGCGGTAGATCCCGCCCATCTGCTTCAGCTCGTGGGTGCCCTTCATCACGAAGGTGATCCCGCTGATCAGGAACAGATTCGCCTTCACGATGATGTGGTGCATGATGTAGAACACCCCGCCGACCAGCGCCAGCGGCGTAAACAGCGCCAGCCCCATGATCATGTAGCCGATCTGGCTGATGATGTGGAACGATAGGATGCGCCGGAACTCGTAATGCGCCGCCGCCCCGAGCACGCCGGTCAGCATGGTCGCGGCCGCGACCCACAGCAGGATCTCGTGGGTGTAGTCAACGTCCTGATTGAAGATCAGCGTGAACACGCGGAACAGCGCATATACCCCGACCTTGGTCAGCAGACCCGCGAAAAGCGCGGATACCGCGACCTTGGGCGTGTGATAGGAGGCCGGCAGCCAGAAGAAGAACGGGAACGCCGCCGCCTTCACCCCGAAGGCGACCAGGTACAGCATCGCGATCACGGTGATCAGCCCGGTGTCCTCCACCGTGGCCAGCTTGTCCGCGATGTCGGCCATGTTCAGCGTGCCGGTCAGACCATAGGTCAGGCCGATCGCGGTCAGGAAGATCATCGACGACAGCAGGTTCAGGGTGACGTACTTGATCGCCCCCTCCATCTGCGCGCGTTCCCCGCCCAGGATCAGCAGGGCGAAGGACGCGACCAGCATCACCTCGAACCACACGTAGAGGTTGAAGATGTCGCCGGTCAGGAAGGCGCCGTTTACCCCCGCCAGCAGCAGGTGCAGCAGCGGGTAGTAGCCGAACTTCTCCGACATCTTGCCGATGCCGGAGAGCGAATACAGCGCGGTGGCAAAGCCGATGATCCCGGTCAGCACCACCATGATCGCGGCCAGCATGTCGGACACCAGCACGATCCCGAACGGAGCGGGCCAGGAGCCCATCTCCATCACCACATGGCCGTGCTCCCAGGTATCCGCCAGCAGCCAGACGGAGACCGCCAGCATTGCGCCGGTGCCGAGCACGCCAAGCGAGCGCTGCGCGAAGTGCGAGCGCCAGAACATTACGGACAGTGCGCCGAACAGCAGCGGCAGCACGACCGGAAGGGCTACCGACATCATCATCGATCGGTGTCCTTCATCTGATCCATGTCATCGGCCTGCACCACCTCGTAGGCGCGGTGGATCAGCACCACGGCGAACGCCAGCACCCCGAACCCGATCACGATCGCGGTCAGCACCACGGCCTGGGCCAGCGGATCGGCGGATACGCCCTCGGGCACCGTGTCGCCCGGCGCGATCAGCGGCGGCGCACCGGAGGTCATGCCGGCCACGGTGAAGATCAGCAGGTTGGCGGCATTCGACAGCAGTACCAGCCCGATCACCAGCTTCACGATCGAGCGGCGCAGCATCATGTAGATGGCCGCGGCATACAGGCCGCCCACCACAAAGGCCATGACGACTTCCATCAGTCTTCCGCCTCCGCGAGGTTCAGCATGATGGTCAGCACGGACCCGATTACCACCAGGTACACCCCGATATCGAAGATCAGCACGGTGGAGAGCTTCATCTCGCCGAACAGCGGCGCGGTGAACTCCCACCACTGGGCGGTGAAGAAGGCCTCCCCGCGGAACACCCCGGGGATCGCGCTGATCACGGCCAGCACCATGCCAACGCCCAGCACGTCGCGCGGGTCCACGCGCAGCACCTTGCGCGCCGACTGGATATCCATCGAGAACAGATACAGCACGATCGCCGCGGCCGCGACCAGGCCGCCGATGAAGCCGCCTCCCGGTTCGTCATGACCGCGCAGCAGCAGGAACACGGAGAACAGCAGCAGCAGCGGCAGCAGGAAATGCCCCGCGGTGCGCAGGATCAGGGAATGCATGTTCATCGGCGGTCCTCCGCGCGGAAACGCAGCATCGCGTACACCCCGATCGCCGCCAGCGCCAGCACGAAGATCTCGCCCAGCGTATCCAGCGCACGGAAGTCCACCAGGACCACGTTGACGATATTGCGGCCATAGCCGGAGGGCACCGACTCGTCAATGAAGTACTGCGAGATCGACGGGAACAGGCGCGCATCCAGGGTGCTCAGGATCAACAGCGTGATCATGCCGCCCATCACCAGCGCGATCCCGGCATCGCGCACCCGCAGCGCGGTGGACGACAGGTTCAAGAAACCCGGCAGGCGGAACAGCACCAGCACCAGCAGGATCACGGTCAGGGTCTCGACCAGCACCTGGGTAATACCGACATCCGCCGCGCTGTAAAGCACGTAGACCAGGGCCACGGTAAAGCCCAGCGACCCCAGCGCCGCCACCGCCCCCAGACGCGAGCGCGTCAGCACCGCGAACAGCATCGAGGCCACCAGGATCGCCAGGATCGCGACCTCGTGGATCTTCAGCGCGGCCCAGTCGAGGCCGCCCACGCCGACGTCGAACAGCTGCGCCGTCACCCCGACCAGGCCCGCGGTCATCGCGACGATCACGATCACGTAATAGCGCAGATAGCCGTTCTGCAGCACGCGGGTCTGCCACTCCGACAGTGCCACCAGGCCGTCCATCATCTTGAAGTAGCCCTTCTCCGGGCCGTATTCGGCCGCGCGATCCACCCACGCCAGCGCGCGGCGCGCCTGCTCCCAACGCCAGTACAGCACCCCACCGGCCACCAGGCTGAACGCGGAGATCGCCAGCGGCCAGTTGATCCCGTGCCACAGCGCCAGGTAGCCATCCACCGGCGCGCCCTGCACGCTGGCCGCCGCGGCATTGATCAGGCCTTCGTCCGCCAGTCCCGGGCCGAGACCGAAGATCAGCCCCAGACTCGCAAGCACCGCCGGGCCGGCGAGCATGGCCACTGGAGCGTCATGGTGCGGCGTCTTCGGTGTATCCACCTTGGGCCCGAACCACGGGCGAATACCGACGATCGCGGCCACCGCGACCCCCAGGATCGCGGTCAGCACCGCCAGCAGCGCGAGGATGCCGCCCAGGCTCGGGGCATCGAGCACGGCCTCCAGCATCAACTCCTTGGCGACGAACCCGAACAGCGGGATCACACCCCCCAACGACAGCGCCGCGAGAATCGCGAACGCGGCCGTGACCGGCAGCGCGCTGCGCAGCCCCCCGGTCTGCAGGAAATCCTTGGCACCGGCCTCGTGATCGAGGATACCGGCGACCATGAACAGCGCGCCCTTGTACAGCGAGTGCGCCAGCAGGAAGGCCATCGCCGCCATCAATGCGGTTTCGGTGCCGATCCCGATCAGCATGGTCAGCGTACCCAGGGCCATCACCGTGGAGTACGCCAGCACCTTCTTCACCCCGGTCGAGCGGAAGGCCAGGAACACACCGGTGAACATGGTCACCGCACCGAACAACGCCAGCGTGGTGAACCAGATGTCGGTGCCACCCAGCGACGGGTTCAGGCGCGCCAGCAGGTATACGCCGGCCTTCACCATGGTCGCGGAGTGCAGGTAGGCGGAGACCGGGGTCGGCGCAGCCATCGCGCGCGGCAGCCAGAAATGGAACGGGACCTGCGCCGATTTGGTGAAGGCCCCGATCAGGATCAGCAGCAACAACGGCAGGTACAGCGCATGCTCGCGCACCACGTCGCCGTTGTTGAGGATCTCGGACAGCTCCCAGGAACCGCCGGCCATCGCCAGCATGATGATCCCGGCCAGCAGTGCCAGACCGCCGCCCACGGTGACGAACAGGCCCTGCAAGGCGTACTTCCGGGCGTCCGCGTTCTCGTGGTTGTAACCGATCAGCAGATAGGACGTGATGCTGGTCAGCTCCCAGAACACGAACATCGCGACCAGGTTGTCCGCCAGCACCAGCCCCAGCATGGAGCCCATGAAGGCGAGGATGATCACGTAGAAGCGCCCGAGGTCACGGTCCCCCTCGAGGTAGCGCCCGGCGTAGGTGACGATGAAGAAGCCGATGCCCGAGATCAGCAGCGCGAACAGCAGCGACAGCCCGTCCACCAGGAACGAGAGCTGGATATCCAGCCCTGGCAGCCACGGCCAGGCCAGCACGATGGACTCGCCACTGGAGACCGCCGGCAGGAAACTCAGGAAGTAGACGAACAACGCCGCCGGCAACAGACCCAGCACCCAGCCGCTGGCACGGCCGGTCAGGCGGTGCACCGCGGGGGCGGCTGCCGCCAGCAGGAACGTTGAGAGAATTGCGTAGAGCATCCGGCCAGCTCAGTCCTTTTGGTTCCGGGCCAAGGACGCGGCCCGCGGCCACGCGTACAAATCGTTCCGTCGCAACCGAGACAGGCCGGTACCTGCCCGTCTCGAACGGTCGCGGAAGCCTACTGACTTGGGTGGGACCGCGCAAGAAACGTGATGTTCCTCGCGCGGACCGTTCCGGGAAACGCGCTGCCGGTCAGACCCAGTCGCTGCGCCGCCGGCGCGTGGGGATGCGCGTCAGGATAATGCCCAGGATCACCGAACCCACGGTGACCAGGGCCCCGGTCATGAACCACTTGCGCTGGCTGTCGGCCTGCATCACCTCGACCTGACGCCGATACTCGTCGGCCGAATCACGGGACTCGATCAGTTCCTGCTCCAGCCGGCGGTTCTCGCGTTGAATCTCCTGCGGCCGCTCCGCGATATCCCGCAGCTCTTCCAGTTCCGACTCCATATCCGCGATCCGGGCCTGAAGTTCATCACGCTCGGTCGTCAGTTCGTTGCGCCGGTCCAGCAACTCCGCGATCCGGCCCTCCTGATCATCCGCACCGGAACGGATCTCGGCCAGCTCGGCCTCGACCTCGGCCAGGCGCTCGCGGGAGTGCGGCTCGTCCTGCAAATAGCGGGTCAGGATCCACGCCTCGTTGCCACTGGGCAGCCGCACCCGGCTCCAGCCGTCACCGGACTGTTCCATCACCGTGACCGGCTGGCCGGCGCGCACCGCACTGACAATGCGGTTCTGGTTCGAGGGGCCGCCGCGCACGCCGACCTCGAGTTCCTCACTGACATAGCGCGTCTGCTGCGCGGCCGCCCCGCTCCAGGCCACCAGCATCACGCTCCCCAGAACCAGCGCCATCACGCGCATCGACCACCGTTTCATCGTCATTTCCGCTGCCATCTCTTGATTCGCCCGGGATATCCGGCGCCGCATTCTACAGGGGGCAGAAAGCCGCGCACGCAAAGCCGTACCGGGGGTTGATCGAGTTCACATTCCGGCTTCCTGACACTTACACGAACCGCTCGCGCACGGCCCGCGAGGGGAACGTGATCAGATCAAATGCCACCGGAAGCAGACGCCGCACTTGCGCCGCCGCGACCGCCAGCAGGTACAGGATACCCGCCAGCACCGCCAGCACGAGCGTCAGCAGGCCGCCCAGAATAACCCGGGTCGCCTGTAGCACCCCCACCAGCCAGATCGGCGCCAGCGCAACGATCAGGGGTACCAGAAGGCCCAGAACCGCGCCCACCGACTGCTCGAACAGGTTCAGGGTCGGCGGCAACGCGTCGCCCCCGGCCAGCGGGGTATCCATCAACTCCTGACGATACGCCACCCACTCCAGATGAAAGCCTCCCAGCGCGGAGATCAGCGCGAGCACGGCCAGCGCAACGCCTGCCACCACCACCAGCGCCCGGCGCACGCCCTCACTACCATCCATCATCGCCTGCGGCAGCAGACGGGACACGCCGCGGGCCTCGGCCAGCAGCCAGCCGGAGACCGCCGCGGCCCCCAGCAGGGTCGCCACCACCAGATTCGGGAAGGCCACCCCGCCGGCCTCCAGCGAGGCCGGAAACTGCGTCCCCAGGGCCGGATCGAACAGCCGCTGGTACACCACCACGGCCACCGCGGTCAGTACCAGTCCGGCCGCGCCCAGCAGCCACTGACTGCCGGCCTGGGCATACGCGGGCAGGTGCCGCTGCGCCGGATGGTCCCGGTTCTCGCAGTTCGCCAGACCGTTATCCAGGCGCTCGCCCTGGCGTTGCAGGTCGGCCAGGCGCCGGTGTACCTGCTCCAGGCGCCCGGTCAATTCGTGCAACGGGGCTTCCAGGCGTCGCCGGGCCGACAGCAGGCCACGCGCCATCTGTCGGTGCTCCTCCATGCCGAGCCGTGCAATCCGCAACACCGTTTCCTGCATGTCCTGCGCCAGGCGCTGCCCCTGCGGGCTGTCGCCCACCGGCGTGCTCGCCAGAGCCTCCAGGCGGCTGACCCAGCCGGGCTCGGCGGAAAGACGCCCCTCGTCGCGGGCATAGGCATCCTCCAGCTGGCGCAGGGTCTCGTGAACCTGCTGGCGCAGATCGGGGATCTCGGCCAGATCGTGGCCCACCAGGCGAGCGTAACGCCGCTCCAGGGCATGGACCGCCACATGAACGCGTTCGGCCTCCAGCCGGGCCAGGTGGGCGTGGTGCCAGCGCTGGGTCGCGTCGCGCAGATGCAGCACCTGCCGCCGGAGGGCACACGTCAGGCGTGTCACGCCGCCGGTCAGCCCCACCAGCAAGCGGCGCAAGGGCCGCCGTGCCAGGTCCAGCACCACGATTGCGACCACGATCCCCAGCACCCACAGCATTACAGTGACGGCCACGACTCCCCCTCGCTTGTTGTTCTTTCAGGCATGGTCCGCGCCCGCCACCTCGGGCGCAACTCCGGCCCCACCAACCGGTTGCCTGATTATGTCGAATCGTTCCGGTTCCCGTCTCCACGCCGGGCCAATCACGCTCAAGTTTGCCGCGCCCGCGCCGATACCCGGATTAAATCCCCGGAGACCTCGCGATGCTCAGCCTCGACCTCATGCCGGCACCCGAACCGGCCCGCACCGAGAACCCCGCCTGGCTCGACGCCGGCTTCACCGCCGGCTGGCTCCCGGCCTTCCGCAACCGCCGCACCGGCGAGGTTCGCGCCAGCCACCTGGAAGACGGGCGCCTGGCCTGTACCCACATCCTGGATACGGTCCCGACCGCGTGGGTGGCCGAGCACGACGATCAGGGCCGCCCCGGCGCCCTGATCGCCGACATCCAGGCCGGCTACCTGCGCGGCGACCGCTTCTTCACCCTCGCGGAACTGCTACGGTATCCCTCCGACGCCTGATCCGGGGCACGCAGAGCTCTCGACAGGTTGTCCCAGGACGTTCCGAGGACAACCTAATCAGCCCCACCCCCGGGACCATCGGCGCACCGCCGAATCCCGTCGCAATTGCTTTTGCGCGCCGGTTTCGGTCCAATACCGGCCTTTTCCCCGAGCGGCGCTCCCATGCAGAAGAATCAGTACGATCGCGACGAACTCCTGGCCTGTGGCTACGGCAACATGTTCGGTCCGGGCAACGCCCAGTTGCCGGTCCCCAACATGCTGATGATGGACCGGGTCCTGGAGATCAACAGCGACGGCGGCCAGTACGGCAAGGGCGAGATGATCGCCGAGCTGGATATCAATCCCGACCTCTGGTTCTTCGCCTGCCACTTCCCCGGCGACCCGGTGATGCCCGGCTGCCTCGGCCTCGACGCCATGTGGCAGCTGGTCGGCTTCTACCTCGCATGGCTCGGCAATCCGGGACGCGGGCGCGCCCTGGGCGTGGGCGAGGTCAAGTTCACCGGGCAGGTCCTTCCGACGGCCAAGAAGGTCACCTACCATATCGACATGAAGCGCGTGATCTCGCGCAAGCTGGTGCTCGGCATCGGCGACGGCATCGTCAAGGTCGACGGCCGGCCGATCTACGAGGCCCACGACCTCCGCGTCGGCCTGTTCACCTCCACCGAAAACTTCTAGCCCCACCGGCTCCCACCATCACAAGCGCGGGAGCCGGTGTTCTTCGCCCTCTCACGTTTCCCTGCCTTCTACCCGCCGCCTGCCTCGTGGTGGCTGGTCCTGGAGTGGCATCCGGTGTTTACGAGCCTTCGGTCCGCGTACCGCCGATTGTTGGCTAGGCCTGGTTCGGCATCCGGTGTTTATGGTGCCTTCGTCCGGCCACCTGCCAGGCGCTGACTCGCCAGCGCGCCCCGAGGTACTTCTTTGCTCGTGCAAAGAAGTACCCAAGAAACACGCCCGACTGCCGCGACCCCGGCCCGCTGCGCGGGCCGGGGTTTCCCTCGCTC
>NZ_KB906506.1:0-127248 GCF_000381445.1 Thioalkalivibrio sp. ALE22 | reverse complement strand
GCCGCCTGGAGCTGGTCGCTCATCTCGGCTTCCAGAACCTGCTGGACCGCCTC
Organism: Thioalkalivibrio sp. ALE22; assembly: GCF_000381445.1. Taxonomy (NCBI): domain Bacteria; kingdom Pseudomonadati; phylum Pseudomonadota; class Gammaproteobacteria; order Chromatiales; family Ectothiorhodospiraceae; genus Thioalkalivibrio; species Thioalkalivibrio sp. ALE22. The sequence continues at coordinate 127,195 of NZ_KB906506.1, read as the reverse complement.
GCGCACCAGCGTGCGCATCAGTTCCTCGTCTGTCCCCAAAAGCGCTCGCAGTGACGTGCGATCCGCAGTAGCCTGCCTCTTGTGAGTGGTCATGGTCTCGCCCTCCTTGAGGGGTTCCGGTGGTCGCTAACCAACCCGAATACCATGGCCGCTCACCTCCTGCCAGCTTCTGCACATAACTCAGCACACTACTCACCTGATTGCATCGATTCGCTTCCTAGTTACCCGTCCGGTTTAGCGTCCGGTTATCGTCCGGTTATCGTCCTGCGTGTCCGGTTTAGGGTGTCCGTCCTGTCCGGTTTCCTTTAGGAACCGGACGGACGGACGCACCGGACGCCTGGACGGACGAAACCGTGGTCGATGGATACCAGGCCAGAGTCGACGCAGGCCTTGCGAACTTCCGCCCAGCGCTGCCTCGACATCCCTGCGTCCCGGCATTGCTGTTTCCACTCGTCGACCTCAACCCGAGCGGTGTCGGGGTCGAACCCCCCGCGTTCGAGGTTGGCGCGCCGCGACTCAGAAAGACGGTTGAGTTCGTCCATGGCGACCTGCTGCCACTTGCCTTTCCGGTTGGACGGCTTGGCGGGCGGCTCATAGGTCGTGGATACCAGGGCCGCGGACGTGACCTCGCGCCCGTCGTGGTCCTCGATACCCAGGGGCACGCTGCGCAGCTCAAACGCCAGGGGTTGGGGAAAGGGCGCGTCCTTCATCTTGCTGGCCTCCACGCGAACCGTGCCGGCTTCGTCCTTGTCCATGCGGTATTCAGCGTCCAGGGCACCCCGCAGGGCGGTGGCACCACGGGCGCGGGCCTTGTCGCCGTGGCCGCTGTGGTGGACCAGGAGGACGGTGCAGGTATACCGGGCGCGGATCGCGTCGGCCGCCTGGACGAACACGCCCATATCGCGAGTGCTGTTCTCGTCGCCGGGGCCGAAGTTCCGGGCCACGGTGTCGATCACGACCAGGGCCGGCGGCTCGCCAATAGGCACGGCGTCGACGGCGGACACGACCGCCTGCGCGGACTCCGGATCACATAGGGCTGCGGGCGCACAGGAGACGTACAGGGGCGCGTCCGCGGTGGTCTGGCCCGTGTGGGTCTCCCAGGCCACGAAACGCCGCTTCAGGCCGTTGTGGCCCTCGCCAGCGATGTAGATCACCGAGCCCTGGCTGGTGGGGTTGCCGTGAAAGTCGGCGCCGGTGGCAATACAGCAGGCCAGGTCGACGGCCAGGAACGACTTGCCGCAGCCGGGATCGCCGAACACGAGCGCCAGGGATTCCGCCTCCAGGTAATCGCGCACCAGGAACCGCGGCGCCCGGAACTCCAGGTCGGAAACATGCAGTAGCTTGAAACGGGGCGGCTCCATCCGCTGTACCGGTATGGAGACGGTTTCAGCCATTGCGCACCTCCGGGATAAACAGGGTGCCGGACTCGTCCAGGACGCGTTCGACACCATCACGGAGAAGCGCGCCGATCAGCTCGCGAACCTTGGCGCCTTCCGTGGGGCCGGTGAGAATGACCAGAACGGGGTCGTGGCCGCGGCACATGCGCCAATCCAGCGCGGCGGGATCTTCCTCGGGTGGGGCCACCAGGACTACATGGCTCGGTCGCTGACGCGCCCACTTCCAGGCGTTCGGCCCGGCCGCGATCCAGACGGTGTGCGGCGGGTGGCGCAGGGCTTCGGCGTGCCTGCGGGCATACGGGGGCAGTTTGCGGCCGTTCATTGGTCACCCCTGGACAGGGCGGCCTTCAGCGCGGCGATGAAGCGCAGCTTCGCGCGGGTCTTCTCCCGGCCCCGATACGCCCCAATGACGTGTGCGCGAACGTGCGCGATGCGGAACAGGTCGTCAGCGGTGATATACTCAGACTTGAGTGCTTGGTCGTGCTCATTCCCCGCGCCTCGCGCCGCCTCCCCCGCGGCCGGGGCGTTTTTGTTGAGGCGCTCCATCAGGACACCTCCCGCACCGGTTGTACGCGGTTGGCGTTCAGCCAGGCATCCACGTCGGACTTGCGATATCGGACCTGGCCGCCGACTTTGATCCAGGGCGGACCTTCACGGCGATTGCGATAGCGGATGACGGTGCGCTCGCTGATCGCTGCGAGCTCGGCGAGCCCTTTGGTCGTTAGGAGGGTGTCTTTCTCTTGCATCGGTCTGGCTCCGTTTGGCTACGGTTGCCAGTTCACCAGTGCGCGGGGTGTCCTCAGACCCCCAACAAATCACCCTATTTCTTTTCCGATGTTCCGAAGTGCTGTTGTAGCTGTGCTGTGAGCGTGGCGTGTGGCTCAGTGGGATTCAGGCCACCAAACCGGCTGAAGGCACTATCCACAGTCTTTCGGGACACGGAAAACCGCTCGGCTGCGAGGTCCTGCGCGGTCTCACCAGGCGCCCGCCGGCCCTTGCTGTCGAGCGGAACCCCCTGGCCGATCAGACGGTGAATCTCAGCGAATATGCGCCGGTCTCGATCATCATTCCGGCGGCGCTGGTCTGGCGAGTAGCCGCGCCGCCTATGCCGACCTTCTACGATCGCGGCCAGGGCCTCGCGATTCTCCGGGCTCAATAGCTCAGGGAGACCATGCGCGATGGCGATATGCAGCTTTTTCGGGTCGTCATAGGCGAGTGCTTCCCGAATGGCGCGCTCGACAAACCAGGCGGTTTTCGCGGTGACCACACTCCCGTCTTCGTCGGTGTAGGTGAACGTCCCCATTACGCCCGGCCCTCCGCGATGCTCACCACGTTATCGTCCCCGGTCTCCCCGCTGGCGATGCGCAGCAGGCGACGTTCCCAGCTCTCCAGGGCGGCCCGCTTCTCCAGGTCGTAGCGGTGAAGATCGTAGACCGCGGCGATCCCGGTGCGGACGTGCCCGATGGTCTGTTCGGCGACCGTCTCAGATACGCCAGCGGCGGCCAGGCCGGTGCGCATCGTCCGGCGCAGGTCGTGAGGCCGCCAGCGGGTGCCGCCTTCCATGCCGAAGTCCTCTGCGCAGCGCAGCACCGCCTTACTGACAGCCGACACGCCGGGCGCCTGGTCGCCCTTCGCACCGAACACGTAGACGCGGCTTCCCGTGCGCTCTCTGGCCGTCTCCAGCAGCCCCAGGGCCGTTTCCGTCAGCGGCACCGTGTGCGCGGTCTCGGTCTTGCCCCGCCGGGTGGCCGGGATGGTCCACAGATCGCCCCGCACCTCGTCCCAGGTCATCCCCGCGACTTCGCCGGGCCGTTGGCCGGTCGCGAGCACCATCTTCAGGATCAGCAGGATCAGCGGATGCATACTTTCGGGCGGGGTCTCCCGATTCCAGAGTGCGGCGATCTCGGTCTCACTGAGTATCCGGTCGCGGCGTTTCGGGCTCAGGCGGGCGGAGACGCTACCGGGCTTGATGCCGGCGGACACGTCGAACTCAATCAGGCCGCGATCCTCAGCCCACCGGAATAGCTGCTTCGTGTACGTCAGCGTGAGCGCAGCCGTCCGGCCATGCTTGGCTGCCACGTCCTCCACCGCTTCAATGATGTGGTGCTTGCGCACGGCGGCCATGCGGTGCTTCCCCAGGCCCGGCTTGATATGCCCGTGAAATATCGCGCGGATGCTCGCGTAGGAGGCCAGGTCTTTCTTGGTCTTCAGGAATCGGTCGGCAGCCTCGCCCACCGTGACCTCCCCGCGACTCTCCCGGCGTTGCTCGAGGATATCCGCGCCGGTGTCCACGTCCTGGCGGAACTCCCGCGCCTGCTTGCGTGCGGCCGCGAGTGACCAGGTGCCGTGATCGCCAATGGTCAGAAGACGGTCCTTGCCCTCCTTCGATCGGTAGCGCAGAACGAACGACTTCTTCCCGGCGCGGGTGATGCGCACCCCGAACCCCTTTGGGGCATCCCGATGGGTGTCGAATATGAGGCGCCGGCCCTTCTCCGGCTTCTCCAGCTTGGCGACTGTCGCCTCGGTCAGGTTTGGCATCTGACAGATCCTCTCTTGGTCTCAGGCCCTGTGACTGGTCACAGCATGGTCACAGTATAAGAGGGTATCTGTTGACACTCAACGTCAGTCGGTGTCACTATCTCAACCAAGCCATAACAGTGGCTTACAGGCGGAAGACCTTGTGTGACCTGGCCTTCTCAGACCCCCTAGATTTTGATTTGTAATCAGAGGGTCGCAGGTTCGACTCCTGTCGCCGGCTCCATTTTTCGGGCTCCCACAGCCAGTGGTGTTCTCTCCTGACGCACATCCCTACCTTGACGATCGCCCCGCGGGGTGTAATCTCGGAGATACGAGGTTGTCCAGAGGCGCCCCACAGGGAAGCCGAGTCAGCAGGCCCGGCTTTCCCCCGGGCTACGCCCCGCAGACAACCCCCTCGGGCTCTGCCCCAAGGAGGCGTCATCATGTCCACAGACCGCTTTTTCATGTTGTTCGCAGGGATCGTCGTGCTGGTCAGTGCCCTGCTCGCCTGGCTGGTCAGCCCCTGGTGGCTGCTGCTCGCGGCCTTTATCGGCGTCCACCTCATTCAGGCCGCGTTTACCGGCTTCTGCCCCCTGATCATGATCCTGAAGTCGATGGGGCTGAAGCCTGGCGAGATCTTCCGCTGAGTCCCCACAGGCCACTTTAGGCTCAACGTTCCCCGTAGGGTGCGACCGCCCCGCACCCCTTGTAATCACGGGCGACAGACTACATATTAGCGATTACTAATACGAAACCCGGAGGCATCATCCATGAGCATTGACCGCATCGTCCTCGCCTTTGCCGGCACCGTCGTGATCATCAGCGCCATCCTCGCCTGGCTCTTCACCCCGATGTGGCTGATCCTGACCCTGTTCGTTGGCTTCAACCTGCTGCAGTCCGCCTTCACCGGCTTCTGCCCGCTGGCGATGATCCTGAAGGCCATGGGCGTGAAGCCCGGGGAAGCCTTCAACTAAGCCCCTCGACCAGACCATCTCCTCGCGAGGCCCGGGCGCCATTGGCCCCGGGCCTTTTCTTTTGGCGTTCCCCGGTGCGCGATACGGTAGCCTACACTCACGGGAATAACCCCCTGCGCGAGGTGCCCGCATGCGCTTCCGAGACCGCAATGAAGCCGGTGAGCGGCTCGCCCGCGCCCTGGACCGTTATCGAGGTCAGCCCGGGGTCGTCTATGCGTTGCCACGAGGCGGGGTGCCGCTGGGCGCTGTGGTCGCCCGGCACCTGGGCATGGCCCTGGACCTTTTGATCCCGCGCAAGATCGGTCACCCGTTCCACCCCGAGTACGCCATCTGTGCCGTACCGGAACACGGCGAACGGGTCTGCAATCCGCGCGAGGCGGAGCGCGTGGATCCCGACTGGCTGGAGCAGGCGGAAGCGCACGAGCGCTCGGAGGCCCGGCGGCGGCGCGAGTTGTACTGCACGGCACCCGCGACGGAGGTGACCGGCAAACTGGCCATCATCGTCGATGACGGGATCGCGACTGGCCTGACCATGCGGGCCGCGATCCGCGACGCCCGCCAGCGCCGGCCCCGCCACCTCGTCGTGGCCATCCCCGTCGCGCCGGCGGAGACCGCCGCGCTGCTGGAAACCGAGGCAGACGAACTGGTCACCCTGGATATCCCGGAATATTTTCGCGGGTCCGTCGGGGCTTATTACGAAGATTTCGAGCAGACCTCGGATGACGAAGTCATCGCCTTGCTCGCCTCGGTCCACCAGTCGCAACGACCCGATGTCTCCCGCTGAGGACCGTAACGTAAGCCTCGTCTTGGATGGCGATCCCCACCAGGGCATCCTCGACCTGCCCGGGTCGCCCGTCGGACTGGTCATCTTCGCGCATGGCAGCGGCAGCAGCCGCCTGAGCCCCCGCAATCACCAGGTCGCAGTCACCCTGCAGGACAGCGGCCTGGCCACCTTGATGTTCGACCTCCTGACCGAGGAGGAGGACCGGACCTACGCCAACCGCTTCGACATCGAGCTGCTCGGCCGGCGGCTGGTGCAGGCCTGCCAATGGGCGACGGCACAGCCCACCCTGGCAGCCCTGCCGCTGGGACTGTTCGGCGCGAGCACCGGCGCGGCCGCAGCGTTGCGGGCCGCCGCGGCCGCGCCACAAGCGATCCGGGCGGTCGTCTCGCGCGGCGGACGTCCGGACCTGGCGGGTAACGCCCTGGAACGGGTGCAAAGCCCCACGCTGCTGATCGTGGGCGGCCTCGACACCACCGTCATCCAGCTCAACCGCCAGGCGCAGGCGCTGATGCCCGCCCGTTGCGATCTGGAGATCATCCCCGGCGCCACGCACCTGTTCGAGGAACCCGGCACGCTGGAACAGGCGGCGGAACTCGCGGCGGCCTGGTTCCGTCAGTGGCTCCCTACGGCGTGATTGCCACTTTCAACACGCCATCGCGCTGATGCGAAAAAAGGTCGTAGGCGGCCTCGATATCGGCCAGCTTGTAGCGGTGCGTCACCATCGGCGTCAGGTCCACGCGCCCCGAAGCAACCACCTCCATCAGCCGGCGCATGCGCTCCTTCCCGCCGGGGCACAGCGTCGTCACGATGGTGTGGTCCCCCAGACCGGCCGCGATCGCATCTAGCGGCATCGAAAGCTTGCCCGAATACACCCCGAGACTGGATAGCGTCCCGCCCGGTTTCAGGATGCGCAGGCAGGCCTCGAAGGTTTCCTGCTGCCCCAGGGCCTCGATAGACACATCCACCCCGCGGCCCCCGGTCAGGTCCATGATCGCTTCGACCGGGTCCTGTTCGTGGAAGTTGATCGCCACATCCGCGCCCAGCTTGCGGGCGGTCTCCAGGCGTTCCGGCACGCCATCGACCACGATGATCCGGGTCGCGCCCATCAGCTTGGCACCCGCCGTGGCACACAGGCCGATCGGGCCCTGGGCGAACACCGCCACCGTGTCGCCGATATGGATGTGCCCGCTCTCCGCACCGCCGAAACCCGTGCTCATGATGTCGGGGCACATCAGGACCTGCTCGTCACTGAGCCCGTCCGGCACCGGGGTCAGGTTGGCCTGAGCGTTGGGAATACGCACGTACTCCGCCTGGCAGCCATCGATCGTGTTCCCCAGCTGCCAGCCCCCCATGGCCTTGCCACCGCACTGACTGGAGATGCCTTCCTGACAGGAATGGCACTGCCCGCAGGGCGTAATCGCCCCCGCGATCACACGCTGGCCCACCTCGTAGCCGGTCACCGCGCTCCCCAGCTGTTCGATCACCCCGACGGGTTCGTGCCCGACGATGCGTCCAGCCTCCACGGGATACTCGCCCTTGAGGATATGGATATCGGTCCCGCAGATCGTGGTGGTCGTCACCCACAGCAGGGCATCCGTCGGCCCGATCTCGGGGATGGGCCGGTCCTGGATCTCGATCCGACCCGGCTCGACGAAAACCGCCGCCTTCATCGTACTCATGCTGGCCTCCTGGGGTTTGGCCGGTTGTTGCGTTTGGCATCCACGTGGACCCTGTGTCTCGAACATAGCAGGCCGTTCGCCCGGTCACTTGAACCGAGCATTGCGATCGCGACCCGACGATCGCCTGCCGTACAATAAGGCTACATCCGCCGTTCAGGATCGCATGTGATCTCGCTCATCCCCCGCCTGTTTCAACGCGCGCCGGCCCTCGACCCGGAAAGCCGTGCCTGGATCCACGCGATCTTCGACTGGGCCGAGAACGAACCCCACCTGGGCCCGCTTCTGCGCAAAGCACACCTGGTATTGCCCACGGCCGAGCACTTCCCCGGCCAGGCGGACAACCGGCAGGCGATGGCACAGCTGGTATTTGATCGCGTTCTGGAGCATGCCGGGCTCGCCGACGGCCCGTTTCGGCTCTCGCATCCCGGCAACCTGATGGACGCCCCGGTCCCGTGGGACGCCATGGGCACGGCACGCGCCGCCCGGAGCGGAGCGACAGCCCAGAGCTCGGGAGTGGGTATCCCCTACGATCCGGAACTGGTCCCCCATTCCCAGGCCCTGATCGCCCACTTCGCACGCGAGATCGCCCTGCGTCTGCTCGCCACGGCGCGCCAGACCCCACCGGCCCTGGAAGGCAACGAGGCGCACATCGCGGAGCTTCTGGCCACCCGCATGGGCTTCGGCGTAATGCTGGCCAATACCGCCTTTCAGGTCCGCGTGAATCAGTGCGGTGCCTGCAAGGGCCCGTCTGCCGAACGTGAAGCCGCGCTGTCCCGCGATGATCTTGCCTATGCCCTGGGTCTGTTCTGCCGCGATCAGGGGATACCGCCGGGACGCGCCCGCGCCCATCTGAATACCCCGCTTCGGCCCGCCCTGCGCCATGCCCTGCGCGACCTCGCCCGCCGTGATCGCGAAGTCGCCAGCGGCGCGGCCTGAGCCCGCTCGACGACCACTCGCGCCAGCGTTATTTGATGCGTTTTATAAGGAAAACACAGTAACTTACCGACGAAACGGATCGTTTCCTCAAGCAGGCTGAGCAGCCGGTCCGCGCGCATCGTGGACCGCTTGAAGGGCACGACCGGGCGATCTAGTGATCAGGGTGCGAAACCCCGGCTCCCTGGAGGCCCGTAATGAAGACTCTGCGCTACGCTCTTGCCGCCCCCATCGCCCTCGTACTGGCTGCCGCGCCACTGCACGCCAGCGAGGGGACGTTCGATACCCCCACCCTGATCCCCGAACTCGCGGTCAAGGCCGCCGAGGCGGCGGTACAGGCCTGCCGCGATCGCGACACCCAGGTGACCGCGGCGGTGGTCGACCGCCACGGGACGCCCCAGGCGCTCAAGCGTGATCGCTTCGCCGGGCCACATACCGTGGACACCGCTATCAGCAAGGCCTGGACCGCCGTCAGCTTCCGCACCGACACCCTCGAACTGCGCGAAATGACCGATCCCGGCGCGGCCGGTTACGGGATCCAGCATCTGCCCCGGGTCAGCATCCTGGGCGGGGGCAAGCAGATCATGGCCGGGGGCCGCATTATCGGCGGCATCGGCATCTCCGGCGCGCCCAGCGGTCAGATCGACGATGAATGCGCGGCCGCCGGCATGGACGCGATCGCCGACGACCTGCTCTGATCCACGTGACGTGGGGGCCTTGCCGCCACGGGCGGCAAGGCCCCCGCTCGAGATCCCCTCGATCCCTTCAGGCCGCCAGCAAACCGCTGCGCTGCAGCCCGTCAAAGATGAACTGCATGGCCAGCGCGCTCAGCAGGACCCCCAGGATGCGCGTCAGCACATGCGCCCCGGTCACGCCCAGCCAGTGCTGCAGCCGCGAGGCCACCAGAAGGCACACCAGCGCGAGGACCATCACGGCGACCAGCGCGCCCAGCACCACCACCTGAGCGGCGGGATCGCCCTCGGCCCGGCTCATCATCAGAATGGCGGCCCCCATCGCGCCGGGGCCGGCCAGCAACGGCGTCGCCAGCGGGAAGATCGACAGGTCCTTGCGCGTCCGCGCCTCCTGCGTCTCCGCCGCCGTCGCCGATACGCCGCCGGAACTGCGGGCGAACACCATATCGATCCCGATCAGCAGCAGCAGGATACCGCCTGCGGTATACAGCGCCGCCAGCGAAATGCCCAGAATCGAAAGCAGCGCCTCTCCGACCAGCGCGAACAGCAGGAGAATACCGCCGGCCACCAGCGCCCCGCGGATCGCCATAGCTCGCCGCTGGGCCGGGCTCATGCCCTGACTGAGCACCGCGAACACCACCGCCACATCCACCGGCCCGATGGTCACGAAGAACGTGGTCAGCGCGACGATTCCCAGTTCCAGCATGGCGGATCCCTCCTCTCGCGGCCCCTTTCAGGGGGCATGGCACAAACCTGAATGAGCCCGACACTTCGAGGTGTAAGTTGCCCTTCGTGTTTCACGAACCTACTTTAGCGCGCTCTGAAATACCTATTGGGGAGCCATCCAGCCATGAAACGTCGTGTTGTCGGTCAGCTGACGCTGGCCAGTCTGCTTGCGTCACCCACCCTTGCCCACGCCCAGGACGCCGCGCAAACACTGGGCACCGTGTCGGTCACGGCCACGGGCTACGAGACGCTGATCGACGAGACCCCCGCCTCGGTCACCGTGATCGAGTCCAGCGAGATCCGCAACCGCGAGGCGCGCACCCTGGGCGATCTGCTGCGGGGCCAGCCGGGCATCGCCACCGCTGTCGACGGATCGGTGGGCTCCGATCCGATCATCCGCGGGCTCAAGCGCGACCAGGTCCTGGTGCTGGTGGACGGCGTACGCATCAACGCCATGCAGCCGCCGGCGCGTGGCTCGCTGGCGTCCTACGTGAACGTGGACCTGATCGAACGCATCGAGATCGTGCGCGGTCCGGGCTCCGTACTCTATGGCGCCGGCGCCATGGGCGGCGTGATCAACGTCATCACCCGCGGCGGCGACTTCACCGAGGAGCCCGAGACCCGTGGTTTCTCGCGCCTCGGTGTCACCTCGGTGGATGACGGTATCCGTGGCGCGGTCGGCGTAACCGTCTCCAACGACCGCAACGTGCTGGACCTGTCCACCGCGTATCTGAACACAGACGACTACAAGAACGGCGACGGCGACCGCCTGCGCGACTCCGGCACCGAACAGAACGCCTACCACCTGCGCTATCGCGGCAAGCTGGCGCCGGGCCACGAGGTCCAGTTCCGCGCCCAGCGCGACGAACGCAAGGACGTCTGGTACCTCGCCTCGCGCAACTTCAACGAGACCCCGCCCAGCGCCTCGCCCAGCCCTATTGCTCCACCCCTGGGCCTCAACACCCACTACACCCCACGCCAGACACGCGACCTCTTCGAACTCCGCTACGAGGGCGAACTGTCCGGCGCCTGGGCCCCGCGCGTCGAGGCCTCTGTCTATCGACACGAACTCACGCGGGGCAACTACGACTGGAACGCGGAACTGGGCCGCGACTACCGAACCTCGGATACCGACTTCACCACCGATGGCCTGCGCGTCCAGACCGAACTCGTCCCCACCGACGACCAGATCCTCCTGGTCGGTGCCGAGGCCTGGCGCCTTCGTGCAAGCCCCGTTTCGTTCATCGGCACCGAGGCCAACGGGTTCCGACCGGAAAATGCCGCGCCCACCCCGTTGGTCGAGAATGGAAGAATTGAATCCGCAGGGGTCTTCGTCCAGCACGAGACCTACCTTGACTGGGCGACCGTCAACCTTGGCGCCCGCTATGACGAAGTACGCGGCAGTGCCGACGCCGCAGCGAACGTGCCTGGGCCTCTGGACAAGACCGATCGCAACTTCAGCTGGTCGGCCGGGCTCACCTGGCACCTGGACGAGGCCTTCAACCCCTACTTCAGCCTGTCCGAGGGCTACCGCTCCGCCAGCCTGCTCGAGCGCTACCTGACCTACCCCTACAGCGACGGCTTTACCTGGCAGAGCGACCCGCAGCTGGACCCAGAACGCAACCGCACCTTCGAGGTGGGCGCCCGCGGCCACATTGGCGCGACCTCGTACACTGTCGCGGCCTACGAGAGCCGGATCCGCGACTACATTGGTGGAAGCGTGGTTGCTCTTGATCCATTTCCGATCAAGCAAACCATCAACCTCGACGAGGCCCGCATCCATGGTGTCGAGGCCCTGGTGGAGCACGCCTTCACCGACGCGATCACCGGCTACGCAAGCGGCACCTGGATCCGCGGGCAGAACCGCGACAGCCGCTTCGACGAACCGCTGACCCAGATGCCGCCGCCAGAGGCCAGCATCGGCCTGAGCCACACCGTAGCCCAGGGCTGGCAGTGGGATGCGCGTGTGCGCGCCGTAGCGAGCCAGAGCCGCACGGCGGACACGTTCACCGACGGGACCGAGCGCAACACCTCCGGGTTCGCCACCGCCGACCTCGCCGTGGGCTACCGCTTCGGGCCGAGCGCGGGCTTTCGTTCCAACGAGATCACCTTCAGCGTGACCAACATCGCGAACAAGACCTACCGCGAGCATGTCAACGAAATGACCGAAGCCCGCCTGGACCCGGCCAACGGTGTCCAGGACATCTGGGCCCCGGGCCGCAGCTTCGGACTCACCTGGAATGCAGAATTCTGAGCGACTGCCTCACGAACAAGACAAGGAAACCGCTATGCGTTTACGCGTAATCGACTTCGGCCAGCAGCCGGCCGTGCGCTCCCAGGCCGTCTACCACGGCATCGCCGAGGCCATGGCCAAGGACGACGACCCAGTGCTCACCCTGGTCAACCCGGACGACCCCTACGTCTGCGTGGGCCTGCACCAGGAGATCGCCCTGGAGGCGGACGAGGACTTCTGCAAGGAACAGAACCTGCCCATCATCCGCCGTCACGTCGGCGGCGGTGCGGTCTATCTGGACCACAACCAGATGTTCTTTCACTTCATCTATCCGTCGGCAAAGGCACCGCGGATCGTCTCGGACATCTACAAGAAGTTCATTGACCCGGTGATCAACACCTATCAGGACCTGGGCGTGAACGCGACCTTCCGTCCGGTCAACGACATCCACGTGGACGGCCGCAAGATCGGTGGCACGGGTGCGGCGAGTATCGGCAACGCAACGGTGATGGTCGGCAGCTTCATGTTCGACTTCGACACCGCCACTATGGCGCGCTGCCTCAAGGTGCCGTCGGAGAAATTCCGCGACAAGCTGCGCGCCGGCATGGAGGACTACATCACCACGCTGTCCCGCGAACTCGGCCAGATGCCGGCCCGCGAGACCGTGCGCGAGGCCTTCCTGAAGCGGGTGGCCAGCGATCTCGACGTCGAGGTCGAGATGAGCGAGCCCACCGCCGAGGAGACCGCCGCCATCGAGGAACAGATGGCCGAGCTCACGGACCCTGAATGGACCTACCGCAAGGGCCGCAAATTCGTGGAGATGGGCGTCAAGATCGCCGCGGGCACTCACCTGACCGAGGGGGCCCACAAGGCCGCCGGCGGCCTGATCCGGGCCCAGCTCATGGAGAAGGACGATCACATCGCGGATCTCCTGCTGTCCGGCGATTTCACGGTCTTCCCGGAAGACGGCATGGACCGCATCGCCGACGCCCTGCACGGCCAGCCGCTGGACCAGGAGGCCCTGCAAACCGCCGCGACCGCCTGCATGCAGGAGATCGGCCTGGATGCCCCGGGTATCGAACCCGGCGACATCGCCACCGCGATCCTGACCTGCGTCCACCGCGAACCGCACTGATCACCTCCGCTCCACCGGAGGTGCAAACGAAAACGGCCGGCGTCCTGCAAGGGGCGCCGGCCGTTTTGTCATGCCGCGTATCCCGGTGGTGCGCTGATCAAGCCGAGTCGAGGAACTCGGCACGGCTGGGCGCGGTAGCCAGCCGCGCCCGGTCCCCCGCATAGGGCTCCGCTCCCGCCGCCGCGCGTTCGGCAGCCTGCAGGGTCGCGCCCGCCCACTCCGGCAAATCGGACGCAATCCGGTAATAGATCCAGTTGCTCTCCCGCCGCGTCCGCACCACCTTGTGCTGACGCAAGGCCGCCAGGTGACGCGACACCTTCGGCTGGGACATCTCCAGAGAATGCGTCAGCTCGCACACACACAGTTCCCCTTCCGCCTGCATCAGCAACAGCGACCGCAGCCGTGTCTCGTCCGCCAGCAGGTTGAACAAATCCGTTGGTTTAAGCGACATATTGCATCCAGCAAATCAGGGTTGGCGAACTATATCCCGACCACGCAGGTTGGGCAATTCGACCGAGCCAGCCATATGCGGCCCCACCGGTAAGACGCAGCGAGCCCATTGGATATTTCGGCGGCGCCCCAAAACGATTCGATCCGCCCGCGCGCCTGGCCTCCAAACGAGGGACGATCAGCATCACGTTCGATCTCGTCCCCGCCCAGGAACGACTGCCAGGCAGGGACGCCCCCAAGAAAGTCCCGAAGTTTTCGCTTGTTAGGGCTTCGATTCGTGTATGATGCCGGGTTGGCAGTTGCCATCCGATTTTCGCCGGGCCTTTGTTTCCGGCCTGTGTGAGTACCCCCCAATGTCCGATTCCCCCTCCTTCTCCCAGCTCGGGCTTTCCGAGTCGCTGGTTCGTGCCCTGTCGAATATGGGCTTCACCACCCCGACCCCGGTTCAAGCCGCCTGCATCCCTGCATTGCTGGAAGGCCGCGACGTCCTGGGCGAGGCCCAGACCGGCACCGGCAAGACCGGCGCCTTCGGCCTGCCGCTGATCGACCTGATCGACGCCGGCGAGCGCGTGCCCCAGGCACTGGTGCTGGCCCCGACCCGCGAACTGGCCAATCAGGTCGCGGGCGCGCTGACCGAATTCGCCTCCGGGTTCGACGGCATCGACGTGCTGCCCGTCTACGGCGGTCAGCCGATGGGCGAGCAGCTGCGCGCCCTGCGCAAGGGCCCGCAAATCGTGGTCGGCACCCCTGGCCGCGTGGTGGACCACATCAAGCGGGGCACGCTGAGCCTGGAGGCCCTGCGGGTCGTGGTGCTGGACGAGGCCGACGAGATGCTGCGCATGGGCTTTGTCGAAGAGATCGAGTGGATCCTGGAGCAGACCCCGGAAGCGCGTCAGACGACCCTGTTCTCGGCCACCATGCCGGGCCCGATTCGTCGTATCGCGCATCGCCATATGCGCGAGCCGGAAGAGATCAAGATTGGTGCCGGCAACGAGGCCGGCACCGATATCGACCAGAGCTACTGCCTGGTCGACGCCCGCCACAAGCTGGAGGCCCTGACCCGGCTGATGGAAACCGAAGAAGACCTGGATGGCGCGGTGGTCTTCGCCCGCACCAAGGCCTCCACGGTGGAGATCGCCGACGCCCTCGGCCTCGCCGGCATCAAGGCCTCGGCCCTGAACGGCGACATGGAACAGGGCGAACGGGAGCGCGTCGTCAGCGACCTGCGCGACGGCCGCCTGGACGTGATCGTTGCGACCGATGTCGCCGCCCGCGGCATCGATGTGCCGCGCATCAGCCACGTCTTCAACTTCGATGCCCCCGGCGATGCCGAGGTCTATGTGCACCGCATTGGCCGTACCGGCCGTGCCGGGCGCAAGGGCCGCGCGATCCTGTTCCTGGAGCCGCGCAAGCGCCGCATGCTCAAGGACATCGAACGCCTGACCGGCAAGCCGGTCCGCGAGCAGGCGCTCCCCGATCGCCAGGCCGTGCAGGCCCGTCGCGAGGCGCGTTTCGCCGAACAAGTCCAGGCCCTGCTGGGCAGTGAACAGGCCAGCGCGCACGACGCCCTGGTCGAGCGCCTGCTGGCCGACGGCACGGTATCCGAACGCGACCTGGCCCTGGCCCTGGTCGCCCTCGCCACCGCCGACAGCCCGCTGGATGCCAACGCCCGTCAGGGTACGGACCCGCTGCTGGCCGCCGCCCGCGCGCCCCATACCGACCACGGCAACAGTCGCCGCGACGCGAAGCCCCGGGGCGAGCGTCCCTCGCGTGGCAAGGATCGCGAGCCGGAAGCGGATATGGTGCGCTACTACATGCCGGTGGGCCGCAACAACGGTGTGGCACCGGGCGCTATCGTCGGCGCACTCGCCAATGAGGGCGGGCTGAACGGCCGCGACATCGGCCGCATCGGGCTGCGCGACGACCACAGCCACGTCGATCTGCCGGCCTCGCTGGACGAGGCCACCATTCGCCGCCTGGGCAACATCCACGTAGCGAATCGCAAGCTGGAGCTGACCCGCCAGGCGCCCCGCCCCGGCCAGTCGGCCCACCAGGACGACGCACGGCCCGCCCCCGCGCGCAAGCCCGGCAAATCCCGCGATGAGCGGTCCGAGCCGGCGGCCCGGAAGTCGCGGCCCATGGGCAAGCCGGCACCCGCCAAGCGCGGCCCGGCCCCGGCCAACCGCAAGCGCCCGGCCTATGCGGCGCCGGGCAAACGCCCCGCCGGCAAGGGCACGGGGTCCCCGAAGGCCTCCGGTCCGCGCGCGGACGGCACGCTGATGATCAAGCGCAAGGTCGCGAACGGCTAACCCGCCCCAACCCGCGAAGACGACGGCTGGCTCAGGCCAGAAGCCCGCGACACCTCTGGATGCCGCGGGCTTTCTCGTTCAGGGCTTCAGAAATCGCCGGTACGGCCCGCCTCGACGATGCTGTAGATCGTGTCGCGGACCTCGCGCGCGGTCGCCTCGAGGTCCTCGGGCAGGTCCGTCGCGTGCAGCATCATGTCCATGTTGGTGGTCACGATCCAGCCCTGCCCCTCGTCGTCCTCCACCACGGCGATCCGGCAGGGCAGGAAGCTGGCGAAGATGATGTCGTGCTGCACCATCTGATTGGCAATCAGCGCATCACAGAAGGCCAGGATGCGCATGTAGTTGCCCTCGCCCCCCATCGCCCGCACCTGCTCGGACAGCGGCAGATCCGCGACCTCCTGGAAATTGCGCAGGTTGGCGCGCAGCTTCATCGACTCGATAGCCTCATCAATGCTTACGCCATCCTCGATGCGCACCAGCTCCACGCTGTGTCGAACCATCTGCTGCAGGGTCTCGCGATCCAGCTCCTCCACATCGGTGGAATCCGACGCAGCCAGAGGCAACGGCAGCAGCATCAACAGCAACACCAGCATCCAGACTTTCATCGCGCTCTCCTGATTCGGGTGGACGGAAGGGTTCGCCGGCCGGGGCGGCATGTGAATCCTTCCTTACCGAAATCTAGATCATGCTGGCGCGCTTCACCCGCTCTCCCGCACTGGACGACGGGAGATACCCCGCGATCAAGGCAATCTGCCCCGCCTGAACTAACGCCGGATCAGGCGGTACAGAAGCTCGTACTTGCCGTTCGTGTGATCGGTGCGACCCACCTCGTCACGCCACTCCCAGCGATCCGCCGGGAACAGTTCCCGCATGGCCGGCAGCGCGCAATGGAAGGGCGGCCCACCCTCCCGGCCGGTCTGCATGAAACACGCAAACAGCTCACCGCCCGGGCGCAACCAGGCGTGCAGCTGGCGTTCATAGGCCGGCCACTGAGCGGGCGGCAGGGCACACAGGGAGGTTTGCTCGTACACCCCGTCTACCGGTGCCTCCGGCCGCCAGGACAGCATATCGGCCTGAACCACATCGGCTTCCAGGCCGGCATGGTCCAGATCGCTCCGCAGCTGTTCGACGGGCGTTGGCGCCACGTCCAGTCCAATCACGCGAAAGCCCCGTGCCGCCAGGGTCGGGACTTCGTGGCCAAACCCGCAGCCGGGCACCACGATACGGGCCCCCGGCTTCAGGGCGGTGCGTTGCAACCATTGCTCCAGCGAGGGGCTGGGCCCACCGCGATCCCAGCGGGTCGAGCCCGCCTGATAGCGGGCCTCCCAGTCCGCCTCCGCATCGACGGAAGCGGAATCGGCAGGGGAACTTTCGGAATTTGGCATCGGACTCCTTCTCGGCACAGGATAGGAACCCAATAGACCATACCAAAGCGCCAACGACTCACGGAGAGCCCGATGGACCGGAACCAACTGCCCTACCGCATCCACCGCCAGGAACTCGGCCCCATGGAGAACTTCGTCTACCTGATCGAGGATCGCGCCAGTCACCGCGGCGCCGTGGTCGACCCCGCCTGGGAGCCCGAGGCGATCATCCGTCAGGCACGGGAGAACGACGTCGAGATCTCCGACATCCTGCTGACTCACAGCCATCACGATCACATCAACGGCGTCGAGGCCATCCTGGAGCAATACCCGAATGCCCGGCTACACCTGCTCAAGCCGGAGGCCGAATTTTGGGGCAAGCAACTGGAACGCCCGGAGCTGCACCACGGCGGCGATGCGATGCGCCTGGGCGATACCGAGATCCGCTTCCTGCATACGCCCGGCCACACGCCCGGCTCTGCCTGCTTTCACATGCCCGCGGGCGACGACCTCATCACCGGGGACACCCTGTTCGTCTTCGGCTGCGGTCGCTGCGACCTGGCCGGCGGCGACCCGGAACAGATGTTCCATACCCTGAACGGGCTGCGTGAAGGCCTACCGGCGCATACCTGCATCCACCCGGGCCACAACTACGCCGACAAAGCCGAATCCACACTGGAAGAACAGGACGCCGGCAACCCCTTCCTGCACTTCCACGACAAGGACGACTTCGTCCACTACCGCATGGTCGAGCACGACCGCGTACGCAGCACGCCCTACCACGCCATCCCCCGGAGCTGAGACGGGCCGAAAAACAAAGAATCGGTCCCGATGGCTTGCATCCCCCGGGACCAATCGCGATAATGCGCGCCTTCAGACGATGCGCCCGTAGCTCAGCTGGATAGAGTACCTGGCTACGAACCAGGTGGTCGGAGGTTCGAATCCTTCCGGGCGCGCCATATTCCTGAGAGAGGGCACCCACATTCAGGTGCCCTTTTTCGTTTGGACCAGCACAAAGGATTCGAACTTCCGTTCAACAATACGGTTCGATCCCGAGCGCAGCGAGGAACGTGTCAGCCCACAGCCGGCAGCCGGGAGGTCAACACGTACCGCGTCGCCGCCATCCTTTCGGGCGCGCCACATTTCGGAGAAAGGGATCCCTGACTTACAGTCGCTGGTCCCTTTTTCGTTCTGGCTCAGGGCTCGTGCCACTCCTGTGACAAACCCGAATTACGCCAATTGGGCTCCTCGTGCCCGATTAGTACCTGGCTTCGCGAGTCATTCCGTTCCTTGTGTTCGTAGGAACGCCTTCGATCGTGCCCCTACAGCCAGCCCTCAGGTGCGGCGCAACGCATCTCCTTCTATATTTTCCACGGGCCAGCTCCCGGGAATGCGCCGTTTGCGCAATCATGCCCCCGACCCGTACTTTTAGCGTAGCAACCGGGTTTCGATGACGCCTCGGTAGTGCTCCCGGCGTTTTCCCAAGCTGGGCGCCGTGCAGGCCTCGGGCAGGACGCGATCGGAGGTGGACGACCCGCAACACGCGGGGCGTTACCCGAAAGAGCGGGGTGGGACGATGATGGAACTGCAGTGGCTGATCGCCCTGCTGCCCTTTCTGGCAGCACTGCTGGTGCACCTCCTTGCGGGCCGGCTGGGCCACCGGGTCGCGCACCTGAGCGTGGGGATCAACGTCATCGTCGTAGGGATCGCCGCGTTCCAGCTGGCGCTCTACATCACCGGCGACACCGGGCCGCAGTGGATGGGCCTGGCCAACGGCTGGGGCAGCCTGCAGCTGGATCCGCTCAGCGCCATCATGGCGCTGGTCGTGGCCGGGATCAGCCTGGTGGTGCACGTCTACTCGATCCGCTACATGTTCGAGGAGCCCGGGTACGCCCGCTTCTTCATGCTGCTGGACCTGATGACCGGATCCATCCTCCTGATGGTGATGGCCGGCGACCTGATCACCCTCCTGATCGGCTGGCACCTGATCGGGGTAGTCCTCTACTTCCTGCTTACGCACAACACCGAACCGCCGCGCGCGCAGCGCTACGCCTTCTGGACGTTCATCACCTACCGTCTGGGGGACCTGCCGCTGGTGCTGGCCACCGTGATCCTGTTCCAGGCCTACGGCGTACTCGACCTCCCCACCCTCTTCGACCGTATCGCCGAAAGCCCCGATGCCCGCACCGTCATGGGGCTGCCCGTCACCGGGACGGTGGCCTTCCTGGTAGCGCTGGCCGCCTTCGCGAAGTCGGCCCAGTTCCCGCTGCACACCTGGCTGCCCTACACCATGGAGGGGCCCACGCCCGTGTCGGCCCTGATGCATGCGGGGATCGTCAACGCCGGCGGCATCATCATCAACCGCTTCGCCCCGGTGTTCGTCCACAGTAGCGAGGTCCTCCATCTGCTCTTCATCGTGGGCCTGCTGACCGCCGTGATCGGCTCGCTGATGATGCTTTCGCAGAACGACATCAAGAAGTCGCTGGGCTACTCCACCATGGGGCAGATGGGCTTCATGGTGATGGAAACCGGTGCCGGCGCCTTCGCGCTGTCGATCTTTCATCTGATCGCCCACGGCCTGTTCAAGGGCACCCTGTTCCTCGGAGCCGGCAACGTGATCGGGGCCGCGCGTCGCCATGACGGGGTTCCCAATGAGCCCCTCTACGACTTCCTCGTGGAGCGCAAATCAGCCCCCGCACGCGTGCCCTGGTTCATCATCGGGGCGGTCACGCTGATCGTGCCTCTGGTGATCCTGGTCGGCGCACATGCCTGGGTTGCGGAGCGCTTCTTCCAGCAACAGGGCGCGATCGTGCTGCTGTTCTTCGGCTGGATCACCGGGGTCCAGGTGCTCTTCACCGCCCAGCGGCTCGATACCGAGAATCCGCTGCGCATGATGGCCCTGATCATCCTGTCCTTCGCCGTGATCGTGATCGGCTACGTGCTCGTGGGCCACAGCTTCGAGGCCTTCCTCTACCCGGATGCCGCATTCCGTGACGCACTCTACTCGTCGGCGGGTATCGACAAGCTCACCTTCGATGTCCTGGTCGTCCTGCTGGCCGTGGTGTTCGTCCTCGGCTGGATCGGGGCCTACCTGAGCCGGACGCGCCAGCGCCCGATGGACAAGCTGCCGGCCGGCGCACGGCTGATGCTGTACTCGCTTCTGTCGCGCGAGCTTTATGTAGCCGACGTCCACGAACGTGTCACGGACCGGCTGCTGGCCCTGTCCAGACGCCTCAATATCTGGCTGAGGTGGCGCTGACATGTCGGTGTTTCTATTGATACTCGCCGCGTTCTTCCTGCCGCTCTTCCCGGCCACGATGCTGTTCACGCGGCTCGCCGTCAGCACCCAGCCTCTGCCGGTACGGCTCGCACTCGTCGTCTTCTGGCCCCAGATCGGGGTCGTTCTGATCCTCTGGGGCGAACTGGAGCCAGGTCCGATTCTCGCGACCTGGGCCGTGATGAGTGCGCTGTTCTACGCCTTCCGGATGCTGACCGTGCGCGAGGTCGGGCGCTGGAACGCCATGCTGGCCGTATCCGCCTGGCCCCTGGTCTGGCTCTACGCCCTGCAAACACCCGCGCCGGTTGATCTCGTCGCCGTGACGCTGGCACTGACCACCGCCCCTGTCCTGATGCTGGTGGTGCGCGAAGTCCTCGTCGGACGCCTGGGAGCCGCCTACACGGGGCTCCACGGCGGTCTGGCACGCGATCTGCCGCGCCTCTCGGGGATCATTGTGGTGGCAACGCTCGCGGCAATGGCCCTGCCCTTGTTCCCCGGCTTCTTCGCCCTGCTGACCCTGCTGGGCAGTGCGCCCGTCGGCTTCGCCATTGGCATCCTGCTGATCTGGCTGCTATGGAGCTGGGCGGGGGCCCGTCTGCTGCAGGGCACGGTATTCGGTCCGCGCAGCGGACCCGTGGCTGCCGATCTGACGGCCCCCCGCGCATGGGGCTTCGCCGGTCTCGTCGTGGCCCTGACAGGCGCCGGGCTCATCTGGACCGGAGGTGCGCTGTGACCCTTTCCCTCGGCCGCCAGCTGAAGATCCGCTCCATGGTGCACATGGCCGCCGAGCCGATCCCCAACTTCTGGCCCATGCGCACCTTCATCCACCACAACCCGTTGCACGGGCTGGAGGACCACCCCTTCCCCGAGGCGATCGAGCGTGGCCGGGCCCTGTTCCACGGGCGCGGCTTCCTGGCCCGCGCCGACTACCAGTGGCTGCTCGCCGATGGCCGCATCGACCCGGATGCGCTGGACACAGCGATCGACCGGGCGCTTGGTGGCTATCCAGCCCTGCAGGCCACCGGTGGCCACGCGCTGATCCATACCCTGCTCACGCGCTGTCGCGAACCGGCCCGTCGACCGTGCGTGCTGGCCGCGGCGGAGGACGTGGCGGCCATCCTCGCCGGCGGTGTTCCATCCGCGGGGGACGGCGTGGATGTGGAACGCATCGAGGACATCCTGCGCCGGGCGTTCCCGCCGGAGCGGCCGCTCTACGAGGCGCTGGACCACCTCTACGACACCCGCATCGCCGAGACCCTGGACGAGCTCCTGATCAAGACCTGCCTCGACTTCTTCGACGAGGGCCAGTCCGCCTGGCCCATGCCCGGGCGCGAACAGGGCCTGTTCGCCGCCTGGAGCCAGCTTGCGCAGCGCAACCTGCGGCTGTTCCTGCGCGGCCTGCACATCAAGAAAATCCTGGATCAGAGCGACACCCCGGAGGGCATCATCGCCTTCGTCCTCGACGAACTCGGCATCCCCGAGCCGTCCTGGCCCGGGCTGATCGTGCGCGAACTCACCCATCTGCACGGCTGGGCCGGCTTTATCCGCTGGCGCGAACGGGCGCCTCGCTATCACTGGGCCCGCGAATATCCAGCGGACCTGGTCGACTTCCTGGCGATTCGCCTGGTGCTGGCACTGTCCCTGGTCCGCGAACACGCGCGGCGCCGTCGGATGCCACGCAACCGGTTCGAACTCGAGGCCCGGATTACCGAGCGCCCGGCGGAATCCTTCCTGCGCCACGAACTGTTCACCGGCGCCGTGCTGCCCACTCGGGCCGAGTCCGTCGAGGACGCAGTGGCGCGCGGTCGGCCGGCCGAAATCGCCCGGCTCATCGGGGCTTACATCCCCGAAAAGCGCCAGGCTGAAGCCGGGACCCAGTCACGTGCCCTCGAAGAACTGGCACAGCGCGCCGGCACACCGAATGCCTTCCGCGGGCTCTCGCCGGGATGCCTGGCCGAGGTGCTGACGGAACTGGAGGCATTCGAACGGCGCGAGGGCATGATCTGGCTGGAGGCCATGGAGACAACCTACCGCCGCGCGCTGCTGTCACGCCTTCACCCGACTCCCGCGCCACCCCGCGAAAAGCGCCCCTTTGCGCAGATGCTGTTTTGTATCGATGTGCGCTCGGAACGCATTCGCCGCCAGCTCGAGACGCTTGGCGACTACCAGACCTACGGGATCGCCGGATTCTTCGGTGTCCCGGTCAGCTTCATCGCGCTGGGCAAGGGTAGCGAGGATCACCTGTGTCCCGTACTGCTGACCCCGAAGAACCTGGTCCTCGAGGTGACGACCGGCGCCGAGAAACTGGAGACGGATCTGTATTCCTCGGCGGAACACCTGCTGCACGACCTGAAGCATTCGGTCCTGTCGCCCTACTTCACGGTCGAGGCCATTGGCCTGCTCTTCGGTTTCGACATGGTCGGCAAGACCCTCGCGCCGCGGCTCTACAATCGCTGGCGCCACCGCATCGAATCGGACAAGCCGTCCACCCGTTTGCTGGTCGACAAGCTCACCCGCGAACAGGCGGACTCGGTCGTTCGTGCGCTGCAGCGGGTCATCATCGTGGAGGCGATTCACAAGGAGTTCGGCATCGAGCGCGAATCGATCACCGACGCGATCATCCGCGAACTGCGCGAGGCGGCCCTGGGGCGCCACACGGGCCAGACCCACTTCGCGCAGGCTTTCGCCCTTGGCAAACGCGCCGAGGCGGATTTTATCCAGACCCTGCAACAGCGCTACCGCATCAATCGCTCGTATGCGCAGATGCAACTCGAACGCCTCGGGCGCATCGGCTTCTCCCTCGACGAGCAGACCTACTTCGTCGCCCAGGCGCTGCGCTCCATCGGGCTCACTGAACACTTCTCCCGCTTCATCATCCTGACCGGGCACGGCAGCCAGTCGCACAACAATCCCTACGAGTCCGCCCTCGACTGCGGTGCCTGCGGCGGGAGTCACGGCCTCGTCAGTGCCCGCGTCCTGGCGCATATGGGCAACAAGCCGGAGGTTCGCCGGCGCCTGCGGCACGAGGGCATCCACATCCCGGACGATGCCTGGTTCCTGCCGGCATTCCACAACACGACCAGCGACGCGATCGAGTTGCACGACCTGGATCTGCTCCCGGCCAGTCATCTCGTCTACCTCGAGCGCCTGCGCAACGGGTTGCAGGCAGCGCGGCGCCGCACCGCCGCGGAGCGGCTGCAGACCCTGCCGCCGGAGGGCGGGCCGGAACTCGAGCCCATCCAGGCCGCGCGGATGGCCCAGCGCAACACGGTGGACTGGACCCAGGTGCGGCCCGAATGGGGCCTGGCGCGCAACGCGGGCTTCATCATCGGGCGCCGCCACCTGACCGAGGGCAGCGACCTTGACGGCCGTACCTTCCTGCACTCCTACGACTATCGCCTCGACCCGCGCGGGCGTCTGCTCGCGAATATCCTGACCGGCCCACTGGTGGTCGCCCAGTGGATCAACATGGAGCACTACTTCTCCACGGTCGACAACGAACACTATGGCAGCGGCAGCAAGGTCTACCACAACGTGGCGTGCCGCCTCGGTGTCATCACCGGCAACCTCAGTGACCTGCGAACCGGCCTCCCCGCCCAGACCGTACTGCGCGACGGCCGGCCCTACCATGACCCGATCCGCCTTCTGGCGGTCATCGAGGCGCCCTTTGAACAGGCCCGGGCGGCGATCAACGGCGTCGCCAAGGTCCGGAGCCTGGTCACCAACGGATGGATCCTGGTGGTGATCCTCGACCCCGAGACCCACCGGATCCATCGCTTCGCGGACGGCCAGTGGCTGGAAGAACCGCTGGCCGGGGCCGCTCATGTCCAGACCGATCCAACGGCTGCGGAGGAGACCCGCGCATGAACGACGTGAACCTGAATCCCCTCAAGAAGCTCGAGATTATCCTCGAGGGCGAACATCAGGCCTTTGCCACCGACCTGCTCGACCGCGCCGGCGTCAAGGGCTACACCATCATGGGCAACCTCTCGGGAAAGGGCAGCCAGGGCTTCCACGAAGGCCATCTGATGTTCAACGAGGACGACGTGCTGATCATGATCATCGCCGCCGTACCCGAGGAACTGGTCGAGCCGATCCTCGAGGGCTTCACCCCCTTCTTCAACCAGCACAGTGGCGTGATCTTCATCTCCGACATCCAGGTCAGCCGTCTGGTGAAATTCAAGGGCTGAAATCCGCCCCCGGGCGGCTGCGGTGCCCCCGGGAACACCTGCTGTTCGACAGCCGGGCTTGGCCGGTTCACAGGCAACATGCCAATCCCTGGCGTGCATCCCGCCTCTTGCAATGCGCCACTCCCGAGGCCAGCCTGAGTCACTCCCCAGTCACGGTTCACCACCATGCGCCAGATGTCCCCCCGGGAATTGCACGACTATCTCTCGCAGGCAAAGAGCCCGCCGAAGCTGCTGGATGTGCGCGAGCCCTGGGAATTCCGGCACTGCCACATCGAGGGCTCGCAACTGCTCCCGATGGGCCAGATCCCGACGGCGTACCAGGACCTGAATCCGGAGGACGAGATCGTGGTGATCTGTCACCACGGCGTCCGCAGCCAGCAAGTCTGCGGCTTTCTGCAGCGGGTCGGGTTCAACAACGTGATCAACCTGTCCGGCGGCATTGATGCCTGGGCACGCGAGGTCGATCCCCACATGGCGACCTATTGATCAGAGCTCCCCTGGCCGCTGCGTGAGACGCGCACCCACCCTGTCGTTCATCATCCCGGCCTGGAACGAGGCCGAGTGGCTGCCACGAACCCTGACGGCCGTCCAGGAGGCCCTGTCGGGCCTTGATCGCCCCAGCGAGATCATCGTGGTGGACAACGCCTCCACGGACGCGACCCCGCAGATCGCGCAGCGCGCCGGCTGTCGCGTCGTCTTCGAGCCGGAACGCAGGATCAGCCGCGCCCGCAATGCCGGCGCGGAGGCCGCCAGCGGGGACTACCTGCTGTTCGTGGACGCCGACACCTGGCCGGATGGCGCCCTGCTGCAGGCTACCCTGAAGGCACTGGACAGCGGCCGCGTCTGCGGCGGCGGTGCCCGGGTGGCGTTCGACCACCTGAATCACCGCATCTACCGCTGGGGCGCGCGTACATGGAATACGCTCTCCGCGCGCCTGGGGCTGGCCGCGGGCTGCTACGTCTTCTCCACCCGCGAGGCGTTCACGGCGGTGGGCGGGTTCAGCGAGCGCGTGTACGCCGGGGAAGAGGTGTTCCTGTCCCGCGCCCTGCGCCGCTGGGGCCGGGCACACGGCCAGCGCGTGGAAATCCTGGACACCCCCGTGTTGACCTCCGGGCGCAAGGCGGACTGGTTTCACCCCGGCCGTCACATCCTGGTGGTGCTGCAGGTCCTGCTGCTCCCCTGGAGCCTGCGCTCCCGCCGCCTCAGCTGGTTCTGGTATACCCGTCCGGGCAGTCGCGACTGAACGATCGCGGTGCCGTCGCCCCGTCGGGTTCGGTATACTGCGCGGTCTTTCGGTTCGCGCCCTGCAGAGGAACCCCCGGACGCCATGAATCCCCGCCTCGACCGGCTCCAGCCTTACCCGTTCGAACGCCTGCGGGCCCTGTTCGCGGACCTGCGCCAGCCGGAAGGGCTGGAGCCCATCGCGCTGTCGATCGGCGAACCACGCCATGCGCTTCCGGGTTTCGTCGAACCCGCCCTGCGCGACGCCGTACAGGGTTACAACCACTACCCCACCACTCGCGGCGAACCGGCCCTGCGCGAGACGATCGCCGCCTGGCTGCAACGCCGGTTCAACTTGGATACCGTTAAGCCCGAGCGCCAGGTGCTGCCGGTCAGCGGTACCCGCGAGGCCCTGTTCGCGATCGCCCAGGCCGTCGTCGCGGAGAAGCCCGGGGCGCGCGTGCTGATGCCGAATCCCTTCTACCAGATCTACGAGGGTGCGGCCCTGCTGGCCGGGGCAGAACCGGCCTTCTACGACCTGGCGCCGGAGAACGGCTATCTACCCGACTTCTCCACGATCGACGTCGCCACCTGGGATGCGGTGCAGCTCGTCTACATCTGCAACCCGGGCAACCCGGCCGGCGCCTGCATGTCCGAGGCGGCGATGCAGGACCTGATCCGTCTGGCCGAACGCCATGACTTCGTAATTGCGGCCGACGAGTGCTACTCCGAGATCTATCACCCGGAGGCCACCCCACCCGCCGGCCTGCTGGGTGCCGCGGCGCGTATGGGTAATACCGGGTTCGAGCGCTGCATCGTGTTCCACAGCCTGTCCAAGCGCTCCAACCTCCCGGGGCTGCGCTCCGGATTCGTGGCGGGCGATGCCGAGCTACTGGACCGCTTCGCGCTGTACCGTACCTACCATGGCTGCACCCTGCCGCCGCCCACCCAAGTCGTCAGTCGCGTGGCCTGGGCGGACGAGGCCCATGTCGCGCACAATCGGGCCCTGTACGCGGAGAAGTTCGCGGCGGTCGTCCCGCGGCTACAGGCCATACTCGACGTCACCACACCGGCCGCCGGCTTTTACCTCTGGCCACGGGTTCCCGAAGGCGACGACGAGGCCTTTGCCCGCCGCCTGTACGCCGAGGCCGGAGTGACGGTGCTGCCCGGGCGCTACCTCTCGCGCAGCGACCCGACCTCCGGGCACAACCCCGGTGCCGGGCATGTCCGCATGGCCCTGGTCGCCGAGCCGGCCGCCTGTGTCGAGGCCGCCGAGCGCATTGCCAGCCTGTATGAATCCATTACCTATTAATACTTTGCAAGGAAAACCTGATGTCCGATATCCAGAGCACCATCGAAACCGCCTTTGAACGCCGCGCCGAGATCAACCCGCGCAACGTGGAGACCAATGTCCGCGATGCGGTGAACGAGGCGCTGGAGATGCTGGACACCGGCCGTGCCCGAGTCGCCGAGAAGAAGGGCGGCGAATGGGTGGTGAACGAATGGCTGAAGAAGGCCGTACTGCTGTCGTTCCGCATCTCGGAGAACGAGTTCATCAAGGGCGGCTTCACCAACTACTACGACAAGGTCCCGTCCAAGTACGCCGACACCTCCAGCCGTGACTTCCGCGAGGCCGGCGTGCGCGTCGTGCCGCCGGCCACCGCGCGCCGCGGGAGCTTCATCGCCCCCAACACGGTGCTGATGCCGTCCTACGTGAACATCGGTGCCTATGTGGATGAAGGCACGATGGTCGATACCTGGGCCACGGTCGGCTCCTGCGCCCAGATCGGCAAGAATGTGCATCTCTCCGGCGGCGTCGGGATCGGCGGCGTGCTGGAGCCGCTGCAGGCGGCCCCGACCATCATCGAAGACAACTGCTTCATCGGTGCCCGATCCGAGGTGGTCGAGGGCGTGATCGTCGAGGAAGGCGCGGTCATCTCCATGGGCGTGTATCTCGGCCAGTCCACCCGGATCTACGATCGCGAGAACGACGAGATCCTCTATGGCCGCGTACCGGCCGGCTCCGTGGTGGTCTCCGGCACCCTGCCCTCCAAGGACGGCAAGTACTCGCTGTACTGCGCGGTGATCGTTAAGCGCGTGGACGAGAAGACCAAGGCCAAGGTGGGTCTGAACGCCCTGCTGCGCGATGTCTGAGATCGCGCTCTTCGGGATCGCCAACTGCGATACCGTCCGCAAGGCTCGCCGGGCGCTGGACGCGGCCGGCGTGAGCGTTCGCTTCGTGGACGTTCGCAAGGACGGACTGGAGGAAGCCCGGGTGCGCGCCTGGGTCGAGGCGCTTGGCTGGGAGGCCTTGGTCAACCGGCGCGGCACGACCTGGCGCCAGCTTCCCGCCGAACAGCGCGACGGGCTGGACCGCGAACGCGCGATCGCCCTGATGCTCGAACACTCAGCCCTGATCAAGCGGCCGGTGATCGAACAGGGGGACGCGATCACGGTCGGCTGGACCCCCGACATCGCGGCCCGCTGGGGGGCTGCCTGAGGCCCTCGGCGGCATGCTGAGGCGGGCCGGCATTCGCTGGCGGGCGTTGCGCTGGCGCGCCCACCACTGGCTGGCCCGTCATCCCCGCCTGCACACGGGCCTGCATGCCGCCGGGAGCATGAAGAGCGGCCCGGAGGCCATGGCCCGCGGGGTTGCCATCGGGCTGTTCATTGGCCTGACGCCCACGGTCGGCTTTCAGACCGTATTGATGATCATCCTCTGCATCGCGCTGGCCGGGAATTTCCCGACGGCCTTCGTGGCCTCGTTCGTCAGCAACCCCCTGACCACCGCTCCCCTGTACTGGGGCTACCACTCGCTGGGCGAGGCAGTCTTTCGCTACATGCCCCTGCTCACCCACGACCCGGACGCCTGGTACCTGCAGGGGATCGGCGACGAGATCACCTTCACGTTGCTGGGCAGCCTGCTGATCGCGAGCCCCACCGCCATGGCCGGCTACTGGATCTCCCATCAACTTTCCGCCGCCTGGCAGCGCCACCGGGACCGGCGGCGCGCCGAGCGGGCCCGGCGCCGCGGCCCCTAAGCCTCGTCACTCGGTCCCCTCCTCGGCGACCCCTTCCCCTGCCGGCGCGCCACTGGGTTCCGGCCATTCCAGCCGGACATCCAGCAACTCCACCGTGCCCCGGTCGCGCTCCAGGGGCGGTACGTCGGCGTAGGGGTCCGGATCCAGCCGGCCGTCGTGCCACACCCACACGAAGTACCCCAGGTTCAGCAGCGCGAGCGCCAGGATTAGCCAGCGCATCCGGCATCCTCCGCGAGCGACAGGGCCCATAGCCCGTCCAGAACCAGGTTGGGCACGATCCGAGATTCCTCGCGCAACAGCGGCGCCAGCCAGTAGGCATCCCCGCCGGTCAGCCAGCAGGGGGCCTCCTCGCCCAGCACGTCGCGGGACCGCGCGATCAGCCCGTCCAGTGCCCCGGCCAGCCCCAGACCCCAGCCACGCTCCAGCGCATCCGCACTGTTCAGCCCGGGCGACGGGTCAAGGTCCTCGGGCCACTGCGTCGCCTCGCGCGGCGCGATACGATCGGCCAGACGGGGCTGCAGCGCCTCCCAGCCGAGCTGGCGCCCCGGCAGTATGTAGCCGCCTGCATGACACCCGCCCGCCTGCAACACGTCGACGGTGACCGCGGTTCCGGCATCCACCAGGATGACCGGCATATCGCCAACGGCCCGCGCCGCGACCAGCGCGCAGTACCGGTCCACCCCCAGCTGGCCGGCTGCGTAGTCGGTCCGCAGGCCGTTCGGCCCGGCAGCCGCAACCCGGACCGCGTGGACCGAGGCCGCCAGCCCGGCGCTGTCCAATTCCTCGGCGAACGCCGCCCCGCGATCACCCGCCACCCGCGAGACCCATACGGCGTCGATGGTCGAGTCCTGCGTCATGGATGCAAGGGCGCGGGCGCAGCCCGCGGGCTCCCGGGCCGCGCCGGAGCCCAGCACGTCGCCATCCCGGCTGCGCACCTGCCATTTGACCCGGGTACTGCCGATATCCACCAGCGCAACGTCAGACATGTTCACGACTCCGTACCGAAACCTCGCCCGAGTGCAGATGACGCACCGATCCGTCCGCGAATGCCGCCACCAGACAGCCGCTGGCCGGGTCGATCCCCAGCGCCCGGGCCTGCGCTCCACCGTCCAGAAGCTCGATGGCCTGCCCGCGCAACAGATCGAGCCGCTCCAGCTCGGACTCCAGCGGGGCCACGCCCTCGCGCACCAGGACGGGGTGCAGGCGGCAAAGCCGGTCGACCACCCGCGCGGCCAGTTCCAGGTCGTCTGGCGCCCCACCCGGACAATGACTGGCGAGATCGGTGACCGCGCGGTCCAGTTCCAGTGTATCTGCGGCCTCGCGATTAATCCCGATCCCGGCCACCAGCCGGCCCGGGCGCTCCCGACCGGGTGCCCGCTGCTCCATCAGGATTCCGCCGAGCTTGGCGCCCTGGATCATCAGGTCATTGGGCCACTTGAGCCGCACGGACTCCAGACCCAGCCCCGCCAGGGCCTGGATTACCCCGATCCCCGCGCCCACCGGATAGGCGGGCGGCACCGGGCCCCGCGCGATGGGCCACGCCAGCGACAGAGCGAGGCTCGCCCCGGGCCGCGACTGCCAGATCCGGCCCCGCCGGCCGCGGCCCGCGGTCTGGGTATGTGCCACGCAGACACGCGGTCGCTCATCGTCCGTGGCAGCCGCCTCCAGGAGATAGCGGTTGGTCGAATCGACCGATTCCAGGACCTCGACCCAAGGTGCGTCGACGTCGCTGCCCGCCAGCAGGCCGTCGACGCGCTCTTTCAGCCATGCACTTTCCGGCGCCATAATGCAGACTGTGAACGAAGTCTCGGTCATCGGGATCGCTACTCGGCCAGGGGGCACAGGGGTTGGATACCAGGGATACGCGGAGGAAAGCCAGGCACCATGGTAAGCATTCCGCCCGGCCGGCGCTGCTACTGCTGGTCCTGGCGGCGGGCCTGCTCGCGGGCGGGACCAGCGCGGCCGAGCTGTACAGCTACCGCGATGCCTCCGGTGCCCGCGTCCTGACCGACGAACGGCCCCAGGGTGTGCCGTACGAAACCATCCGCTCGCCCGCGAGCACGGGTACGGCCACGCCGCCTGCCGGCGGCGACTGGTCTCCCAGCCAGATCTTCGTGTTCGAGGGCCCGGGCGGTGAACGCCTGGTCACCAACCAGCACCGCCAGGACAACGGCATGGAACTGGTCGCCACCTACGGCCGCCCCACCGCACGGGCCCGCTGCGGCGAACGCGCCCGCCATGCGCTGGCCACCGGCGGCGGCGAGTTCGCGGACCTCATTCGTACGGCCGCCACCCGCAAGGGCCTCGACCCTGCGCTGGTCCAGTCGGTCATTCACGTGGAATCCTGCTTCGATCCGCAGGCGGTCTCGCGGGTGGGCGCCCACGGCCTGATGCAGCTGATGCCCGCGACCGCGGCCGATCTCGGGGTCACCGACCGCTTCGATCCGGCCCAGAACATCAACGGCGGCACACGCTATCTGGCCGCCATGCTCGAGCGTTTCGAGGGCAACCTGGATCTCGCCCTGGCCGCCTACAACGCCGGCCCCGGCGCGGTGGAGCGCCACGGCGGCGTCCCGCCATTCCGCGAGACGCAAACCTACATCCAGCGCATCCGCTCGCAGTACACCGGCAACGGACGGCCGAACTGACTCAGACTTTGGGCTTGTCGCGCCCGCAGTTCCAGCACTGGGTGAACTGCGGCTCGATTACCTCGCCGCAGCGCGGGCACTTCCAGTCCCGGCCGTCGTGTTCCGGCTCGCCCTCCAGATACTCCAGGATCAGGGCTCGCGCCTCCTCGGCCTGCTCCTCGTGCACCACCATGATGCGCGCCCAGGTCTCGGTTGGCGGGACCTCCCCCGCCGCGCCCATGAGCCCCGCCTGGTTCACGTACGCCGGGATGCCGGCCTCTTTCAGCAGGTCCTCGATGAACCCGGCCATCACGGGGTCGGCGGCGGAATAGACAGTCCTCATGGCCGCGACCGTAGCACGCGCGGCAAATCCGACGCAGCGGGCCTACCCCTACTGCACCGTGCCCTGATTGGCCGCCTGGAAGTACTCCATCGCCTTCTGGATCGCGAAGAACGGGGCTTCCTCGAGCGCGGTGCGGGTATGCGGCAGGTTGATGTCCGCGTGGTACTTGCGCATGGCCAGGACATGGATCGGCAGCTCGCGCGCGAACATCGGGTTCTCGAAGTTGAAGTACTGGCCCAGCCCCAGCACCAGATCCTGGCGCTCGTCGGCCGTCAGGCTCTCCGGGGACACCCGGACATCCGGGAGCTGCCCGGCCTGGCCGTCGACCGATACCACCACCTGGCGATCCCCGTCGGCCGCGGCCGGCACGGAATCTCCGTTCACCAGCTGCAGGTTCTCCGACAGGTCCAGGTACCCCTTGGACAGGATATGCCCATGCGGCTGGAACACCTTGCTGGACATGTTGACCGCCCAGAGTTCCATGGTCTCCTTGAGGTCCTGGGCCGCCTGCACCTCGCCCAGGGCGAACAACTGCTGGGCGTAGACGATATCCCACACCCAGACCTGGCCGTATTCGGGCAGCTCGCCCTCGACGGCCAGCGAGACCTTGCGCAGCTCGGGCTGCGATTCGTCGCGCGCATGCAGTGTCAGGGTAAATTCGGCCAACGGACTTCTCCTTACGGCAGCGGATATCGCGCTGCATGATCAAGCCCTAAATTATAGCCGTCCGTCGACCCGTACCGCAGTTCAGGCACGTCGCCCGGGGACTTCGGCCACGCCTGCCCCCCATTCACGGAACTGACATAATGTCGGAGGGGAACACTGGTTAATCTACACATTCGCGTTGGTGCCCCATGTTTCCCGAGACAAGGCGCGGTGCGCAGCCGGTAGTGGGGCTACCGGTAAGCGCCGCAACGCTGCATCGGGGAACATGGGGCACCAACCCCACAAACTATTGAACGCAGGGGCTCGGCCGATTTTGCGCGCGCACGGCGTTGCGGTTCCCTTGTGCAGAATGACTGCACGGCAGTCACCGCGCCTTGTTCGCACGCAAAATCGACTCGAGCGCGAACGTGTAGATTAACCAGTGTTCCCCTAGACTCGCGAGTCCACTTCTGCCGCGAGTCGTGCATGCCGGATGCCGACGTGACCCAGACTGATCTGTTCCTCAATCGCGAGCTGTCCCTGCTGGAATTCAACCGTCGGGTCCTCGCGATCGCCCAGGACCCCGCCTTCCCGCTGCTCGAACGCCTGCGCTATCTGAGTATCTCTTCCACCAACCTGGACGAGTTCTTCGAGGTCCGCGTGGGCTCGCTGCGCCAGCAGGTCGAGCTGAACGTGCAGGCCCCCGGTCCGGACGGCCTTTCCGCCGCCGAGCAGCTTCGCCAGATCGCCCCGCGCGCGCACGACCTGGTCGAGGAGCAGTACCGCACCCTGAACGATGAACTGATCCCGGCACTGGCGGCCGAGGGCATCCACTTCGTGCGTCGCACCCACTGGAGCTCCGCGCAGCAGGAATGGGTGCTGCAGTATTTCCGCGAACAGCTGCAGCCGGTCCTGACCCCGATCGGCCTGGACCCGGCGCATCCCTTTCCGCGCATCCTGAACAAGAGCCTGAACTTCATCGTCACGCTCAAGGGCAAGGACGCCTTCGGCCGCGAGTCCGGCCGCGCCGTGGTACAGGCACCGCGTTCTCTCCCGCGTCTGGTGCGCCTCCCGAGGGAGGTCGCCAGCGGCGACAACGATTTCGTCCTGCTGTCGTCCATCCTGCACGCCCATGTTGACGAGCTGTTCCGCGGGATGAAGGTGACCGGCTGCTACCAGTTCCGGCTGACCCGCAACTCCGACCTGTTCGTGCAGGAAGAGGAGATCGACGACCTCCTGAACGCCCTGGAGGGCGAACTGCCCCAGCGCAACTACGGCGCCGGCGTGCGGCTGGAGGTCGCGGACAACTGCCCGCAGGAGGTCGCCGATTTCCTCCTGCAGCAGTTCCATCTGGACCCCGACGACCTGTATCAGGTCACCGGCCTCGTGAACCTGAACCGGCTGATGGCGGTGCACGAACTGGTCGACCGCCCGGACCTCAAGTTCCCGCCCCTGGTCCCGGCCCTGCCTCGCGTGGACGCCAGCGGCAGCGGCATCTTCGCCTGCATCCGCGAGCAGGAGCTATTGCTGCATCATCCGTACCAGTCGTTCATGCCGGTGGTGGATTTCCTGCGCCAGGCCGCGGCCGACCCGCGGGTACTGGCCATCAAGCAGACCCTGTACCGCACGGGCACCCGCTCGCCCCTGGTCGAGACCCTGATCGAGGCGGCGCAGGCCGGCAAGGAGGTCACCGTCGTGATCGAGCTGCGGGCGCGCTTCGACGAGGCCGACAACATCGAGCTGGCCAACCGCATGCAGGATGCCGGGGTGCATGTGACCTACGGCGTGGTCGGCTACAAGACCCACGCCAAGCTGGCCCTGGTGGTACGCCGGGATGGCGACCAGATTACCCGCTACGCCCACCTCGGCACCGGCAACTATCACTCGGGCACTGCCAAGGCCTACACCGATTTCGGCCTGCTGACGGCCGACCCCGTGCTGACCGAGGACGTCCACCGCGTGTTTCTCCAGCTGACCGGGCTCGGCAAGGTGACCCGCCTGCGCCAGCTCATCCAGGCCCCCTTCCGCCTGCACGACGCGATGCAGGAGAAGATCGAGCGCGAGATCGAGAACCACCGGGCCGGCAAACCGGCGCGCATCGTCGCGCGCATGAACTCCCTGAACGAGGCCACCATCATCCAGGCCCTGTACCAGGCCTCGCAGGCCGGAGTACCCATCCAGCTGATCGTGCGCGGCATCTGCAGCCTGCGCCCCGGGGTCCCCGGCATATCGGAAACCATCGAGGTGCACTCGGTACTGGGCCGCTTCCTCGAACACTCGCGGGTGTTCTACTTCGAGAACGCCGGCAACCCCGAGGTGTTCCTTTCCAGCGCCGACTGGATGCCGCGCAACTTCTTCCGCCGCGTCGAGGTGGCTTTCCCGGTGCGCGACCCGGAGCTGCGCGACCGCGTGGCCGAGGAATCCCTGTTCAACTACCTGCGCGACACCGCCACCGCCTGGTCCCTGCAACCGGACGGCAGCTACACCCGCATTCGGCCCGCCGACGACCAGGCCCCCTACTCCGCACAGGAGGTCCTGGCGGCCCGGCTGGCGGGGTCTACCGCCGGCTGACGCGACACCCATGGCCGGCGCGGGGCACCCGGTCGTGGGACTTCGCCGGTCCCCGCTTGACCCCATCCTTCGGACAACCGAACCTGAAGGTCACAACCTCCCTGTGGGCGCGAGCATTCGGACCCCCTATGAAGATCCTGATACTGGAAGACGAAGATCTCATGGCGGATCTCCTGAAGACGCTCGTTCGCGGCCTTTATCCCAATTCCGACATCTTCCACGCGCGCTCCATTACCGAGGCCCTGCGACGTTGGCGCGAGACACACCACGACCTCGTGCTGTCGGACCTGTCGCTGCCCGACGGGAACGGGCTGGACTTCCTGCGACGGGCGGCCATCGATGGCCGCGTCACGCCCATCGTCATCATCACCGCGAACCCGGAGCGTAAGAGTGTCCAGCGCGCCGCTCGCTACGGCGTCCGGGGTTTTATCTCCAAGCCCTTCGAGGCGGAACTGGTGCATGACCGTCTGCAAGCGATACTGGCTACGGGAGCGACTACCGCCGAGTCCCGCGAAGAAGCCGAGGGCGAGCCGGAGGCGCCCGCCCTGGAAAACGCCCTGCAACAGGCCGAATCCGGTGAGCTGAGACTGCCTACACCGATCGATCTTGACGCACTGCGGGAATTGAGGGCGCGGGCCGACACACTCTCGCTGTCCGAACTGGAGAAGGCCTGGCAGGACATTCCATCCCTGGTCACGCGCCTGATCGATGCATCCAACGGCAGTGCTCTGAGGCGCACCGACACCCCCAATACCTCGCTACGCGACGCCCTGCAGGTTCTGGGCATCCCCACCGCCCTGAATCTGGCAATGGCCATGGCCCTCGATCTCACCACCACACTTCAAGACCCCAACCTCCAGAGCCGCGCCCGGCATTACCAGGAACAGAGCGAGCGCATGGCCCACCAGGCCGCGGCCCTGGGTCGCAGCCTGCGGGCGGACGCCAGCCTTTGCTTTACCGCCGGACTGATGCATCGCCTGGGCGAGCTCGCGGTCATCGCCACGGCACAGCGCTGCGTCCTTCAGGGCTGCACCCTCGACCCAGCCGCCCTGGATACGGCGCTTGCGGGGGACTGGCCCGCTCGAATGGCCGTAGCGCTGAAGTCGCGTCTGCGCCTTTCTCTCCCGTTAAAGCAGATGATTGGGGCCGCCCACGGCTTCGGTCTGGGCAGCGGCCACATTCATCTCCCCATCATGCGCACCGCCTTCTTGCTGACCAATGGGGCGGCGGACTCCGCCGAATGCCAGAAGCTACTGGGGCGCCTTGGTCTGTCGGACCAGGACACAACAGGCGACATACCCGCTCAGCAGGTCTCGCTCCAGAGAAATGCTGATGGGTGAACACGCTCGCGTGGGTACCCCGAGCCCCCGAGGCAGGGGTCACACAGCCGTTAGCGCCTCCACCCCCGTTCTATAAACCCTCGGGGCGCAATGCAGGGTCGGGGAACCTGGAGTACAAGCCCCAAACGTGAGTGAATACAGGGGCACATGCGCCGCACACCATCGGGCCGCACACGCGTGCGGCACCCTCCCGGAACCGAGGCGCTCCTGAACCCAATCCTCTTGTTCCCGATGCAGAGGGTCGCTGGGTTCCCTACCCGTTCACAACACACCCGGTAAGCGCCTCAGCTCCCGCGGTTTTTTGTATCCGCTTCACTTTGACGCTCGGAGCGCGGCACATCATGCAGTCCGCCCAGCAGGGTGACCTCGGCGTCGCCATGACGCAGCAGGTCCTGCAACAGCACCACGATCCCGGCCACGCAGAGGAACAGCCCGAAGTTCAGTCCGATCGACTGCACATGGCGGAGCACAAAGAAGAACTCCGCCTCCTGCGCCGGAATCCACAGGATCGGCGCCATCACCCCCAGCAACGCCACGAATGCATACACCATGAAACGGATGAAGTGCACCGGTACCCGCCGTATGCTCAGGCCGTACACAATGGTGGCCACGATCAGCACACTCGCCGTCGCCTGAACCGCGATCATGGCCCGGTCGGTGATGAACACGTACCGGCCCTCCTCGTAGGTGGCTTCGCTGAGCCCGCCGAACATGGCCACCAGCAGGGCGTTTCCGACCACATACACCAGACTGAGCAGGAAGGGCAGTGCCAGCAACCGGTTGTGCCGCATCAACCGGAACCCCGTAGCCGACCACCAGATGCCGATCCACAACGGCACCGACAGTACATAGATCCAGACCACCAGCGTCAGCATTGCATCCATCCTTTCCGAATCCGCCGTCAGGCGTACTCGAGTTGCAGTGCGTGGCGGGCCCATTCCTCGCGCTCGGCGTCGAGGTCGGCCCGTGTCAGGGGATGGGCATCCAGCCATCCCGTCGCAAAGCTCAGTGCGAGGCCGTCCGTCGTCGCCTCGATACGCTCCAGCGGCACCGGATCGGGTGCCCGCGAGCGATGCAGCAGCACGGCCAGGCGCAACAGCACCGCCATATACCGGAAGGCGCCCGTACGATCCTCACGCACATCGCCCAGAAGCTTGGGTTTCAGGCTCCGCCGGTGCAGGCGTACCAGCAGTGCAAGCTCCGCCTGCTCCGGCTGCGAGAACCCGGGCAGGTCGGCCCATGTGAGGATGTATTCACCGTGCTTGTGGTACTTGCTGTGGGCCAGGGCGAGGCCGATCTCGTGCAGCTCGGCAGCCCAGTCCAGACGCTCGGCGTCGTCCCCGTCCAGCCCCCAGGCCGAGCGCACCGCGGTGACCAGGCGTGCCACCGTGGCCTGGACGCGCTCGGCCTGGGCCGGGTCCACCGCAAAGCGCCGGCGCAGATGATGAATGGTGCGCCCGCGCACGTCCTCGTGCCGGAAGCGCCCCAGCAGGTCATGCACCACTCCCTCGCGCAGCGCCCCGTCGGAGGGATGCAGGCGCTCGATGCCCAGCGCCTCGAACACGCCCAGCAGGACCGCCAGTCCGCCGGCGATGACCGGCGCCCGCTCTGCCGCCAGGCCGGGGAACTCCAGCCCGTCGATCGAGCCCTGCTCGATCAGTGCGTCCCGCAGCCGCTCGAGGGCCTGCCGGTCCATGCCCGGCGCCGGGTCCAGGCCCGACTCCTGCACCATGCGGTCCAGCGCGAGGATCGTGCCCGAGGCCCCGAGTGCCTGATCCCATCCCTCGGCCCGGTAGGCGCTGGCAATCGGCTGCAGTTCCTGCTCCGCTCGCAGCCGGGCGGCATCGAAGGCCTTGCGACTCAGCTTGCCGTCGGCGAAGAAGCGCCGGGTAAAGGTCACACACCCCATCTCGAGGCTCTCGGCCAGGACCGGCTCGAAGCGTTCCCCGATAATGAACTCGGTGCTGCCGCCGCCGATATCCATCACCAGGCGCCGGCCACTGTCATCCGCCAGCGTGTGGGCCACGCCGAGGTAGATCAGCCGTGCCTCCTCGCGCCCGGCGATGACCTCCACCGGATGTCCGAGGGCCTGCTCCGCCGACCGCAGAAAGGCCCGGCTGTCATGCATCTGGCGCAGCGTGTTGGTCCCAACGACCCGCACATGACCGCGCGGCAGCTGACGCAGCCGCTGGCCGAAACGATCCAGGCAGTCCAAAGCCCGCTGGGCGACCTCCGGATCCAGCTGTCCCTGATCGTCGAGGCCGCTGGCAAGCCGCACCATCTCCTTGAGCCGGTCCACCTTCAGGACCTCGCCATCCTGACGCCGAGCCACGATCATGTGAAAGCTGTTGGATCCCAGATCGACGGCCGCAACCGTCTCCGTATGGTGAGCCTCCTGCATGCCTAATGCGCCTCCCCATCGGCCAGCCGTTCGAGGACCCGCCGCGGGAGATGCCAGACAAGGCGCATCGGCCCCGGCAGCGAACCCGCCAGCCCGCAGGCATCGCCCTTGCCCATATGCACCAGACTCCGCCCCCCGGGCGCGCCCAGCA
This sequence comes from Thioalkalivibrio sp. ALE22, assembly GCF_000381445.1. NCBI lineage: Bacteria > Pseudomonadati > Pseudomonadota > Gammaproteobacteria > Chromatiales > Ectothiorhodospiraceae > Thioalkalivibrio > Thioalkalivibrio sp. ALE22. The sequence goes on along the minus strand of NZ_KB906506.1, from coordinate 88,195 downwards.
GGCAGCTGGCCAGGAGCGACAGGTCGGGCTCGTGGCCCACCAGCACCAACCCGCCGTTCGCCGGCAGGTTCCGGGCCAGGGCTTCGACCTCCAGCCCGGCGGGTTGTCCCGGAGCCAGCCATTTCTTCTGTCGCACCGGTACATCCAGCGCCTGGGAAAGGGGGATCGCCGTCTGCCGGGCGCGCAGATAGGGGCTGCACAGGAGCTCCACGGAAGCCGGCAGCAGATCGCCCAGCGCCTGGGCCATGCGCACCGCGCTGACCTGTCCCTTGTCGGTCAGCGGCCGGTCACGATCAGCCCCGTCCCAGTCGCCGGGATTACCGGCCTGGGCATGCCGCACCAGCACCAGCCGCGGTTCCCGCATGCCGATCAGGCCGCCCCGGGCCGCAGCAGGAACAGGGAGTACCACGCCTCGGGCGCCGACCACTCGGCCTCGTGTTCCAGCCCCGCCGCCGCCAGCAGACCATCGACCGCCTCGCGGCTGAACTTGCGCGAGATCTCGGTGCGGATGATCTCGCCTGCCGCGATCTCCAGGCGAGCCTCGGGCTCCGAGACCTGCACGACCTGGTCGCGACGCGCCACCAGGTGCATCTCGATCCGCGAATGCTCTTTCACGAAGGGCGCGTGGTGATCGAACCCCTCGGGGTCGAAATCCGCCCCCAGCTCCGTATTCAGCACCGACAGGAGATTCAGATTGAACGCCGCGGTGACCCCCGCCGCATCGTTGTAGGCCGCCTCCAGCACCGGACGCGGCTTGACCCGGTCCAGCCCCAGCAACAGGCGATCCTCCGCATGCATGGTCGCGCGGATCCGGGTCAGCAGGGCTGCGGCCTCTGGATCCTCGAAATTCCCCAGACTGCTGCCGAGAAAGGCGAACAGTCGGGGACCGTCGCCGCGCGCGCCGGAAACCTCGCCCAGGTGGCCCAGGGCCGCCGCATAGTCGCCGCACAGACTGTCCACCCGCAGTTGATCGAAGCGCTGCAAGAGCCGCTCGCCCGCCTCGTCCAGGATCTCGCCACACACGTCATTAGCGACGTAATGGGGCGCCGCCACGCGCCGATCCAGGGCGGCCAGCAGGTATTCGGTCTTGCGCGAGGTCCCGCTGCCCAGCTCGAACAGCGTCCGGGCGCCGGATGCCTCCACGATCGCATCGGCATGGTGCTCCAGGAGCTCGGCCTCCAGGCGGGTCGGGTAGTATTCCGGCGTGTCGCAAATCGCATCGAACAGCTGCGAACCCCGTGCATCGTAGAAGTACTTCGGCGGCAGGGATCGCGGTGGCTCGAGCATCCCCGCGCGAAAATCGGCCAGTAACTCGGCGTGGGCATCACGTTCTTCCACCACCCGGCGGCTGTAACGGGAGGAAACGGGTACAGCGCAGGCGTCGGCGGACATGCGGGCTTCCGTATCAAGAGGGTTTGCGGCACGCTAGCATGAAACCACCGACGTCCCAACTGCCCCCAGGGAAGCCCGGATCAATGTGCCGACACCTCGCTTATCTGGGTCCTCCGATCACGCTGCGCAGCCTGATCCTGGATCCCCCCCACAACCTGATCGAACAGGCCATGGCGCCCCAGGAACTGGTTTACGCGCGGGTCAATGCCGATGGCTTCGGCTTCGGCTGGTTCGGGGCCGGGGGCATGGCGCGCCATTACCGCCGAGCCGACCCGCTCTGGCAGGATCCCAACCTGGAAGATCTGGCCAGCGACATGCGCCAGCCCCTGTGGATCGCGGCCATCCGCAGCGCGACCCCCGGCTTCGGGGGAGACTCGGTCAATGCCCAGCCGTTCGCCCGGGACGGCCTTCTGTACAGCCACAACGGTCTGATCAGCCGCTTCCGGCCGGATGTGCGGCGGCAGATCCAGAACATCCTCAGCCACGAGATCGAAGCCAGCATCGAGGGTACAACCGACTCGGAACACCTGTTCGCACTGGTGCGGCAGTACCTGGCCGATGACGAGAACGCCACCCTGGAGGGCGCCCTCGGCGAGGCGTTCTCGACCATCGAGGCCTGGCTGGGCGCGGATACCGCCCTGCTGAACGTGATCCTGTCCGACGGACGCCGCATCATCGCCAGCCGCCACGCGATCAACGCGCCCTGCCCCAGCCTCTACTACACCACCGATGACGAGACATTCCCCGAGGACAGCGTAGTCGTGGCATCGGAACCGCTGACGGATCGCGAGCGCTGGCGCCCGGTGCCATCCGGCCACCTGCTGATCCTGGATCCCGACGAACCGCCGGAACTCCTGGCCTTGTAACGCGCTCCACCGGATATGAACGCCGTCCATCCGCTATCGAACGCGTCCGAACCGGACCTCGTGGAGTGCCTGTCCGTCCAGCACGACCGCCTGAACGCGGCGCTTCTCGCCACCCCGGAACACGAGTGGCGCAATCAGTACCACCCGGACCTCAGCCCCATAGGTTGGCATTACGCCCATTGCCATTTCATCGAGGCAGTCTGGCTGCACGAACGGATTTTGGGTGAGCCGCCGCTCGCACGGCGGGATTGGCACGACCTGTATTTCCCGGAGCAAAGCCCGAAATGGCGCCGCGGCGGGCGCCTCCCACCCCGCCACTCGCTGCTCGAGTGGGGCCGGGCGTGTCAGCAGCACCACCTGGAGCTTTTGCGCGCCCACCCGGAGGTGCGCCGCCATCCCCTGCTTGAAAACGACTACCTGACCGGTTTCCTCGCGCAGCACCACGCGATGCATCTGGAGAGTCTCGAACAGGTGCGCTGGTTTGCCCGCCTGCAACACCCCGAAGCCGGCCCTGTACAAACCTCCGAGACCGCGCACCGGCCTTGCAACGACTGGATCGAGTGCCCGGGGGGCGAACACATCGCCGGCAGCGATTCCATCACCGCCTTCGACAACGAGCGCGGCCGACACACCGTGCGGCTCGCGCCCCACGCCATCCGTGCACACCCCGTCACCAACGCCGAGGTCGCGGCCTTCATCGAGGCCGACGGGTATCACCCCGGCCCTCACTGGGACGAATCCGGCCGGGCGTGGCTGGAACAGACGGGGGTCACCGCCCCGCTGGGCTGGGGGCGCCGGCCCGACGGCACACGAGTCCAGACCCTGCCGGGCGGCACCCAGCGGCTCGAGCCACGGGCACCCGCCGTCGGCCTCTCCTGGTTCGAGGCCACGGCCTACGCGCGCTGGGTTGGCGCCCGCCTGCCCCACGAACACGAGTGGGAGCATGCCGCGCAGGCCGGTTGCCTAGCCGGTACAGGGCAGGTCTGGGAATGGTGTGCGACCCCCTTTCAACCCTACCCGGGTTTCCGGCCCTACCCCTATGATGAATACTCCCTGCCTTGGTTCGACGGGAAGCACTACGTCCTGCGCGGCGGTAGTGCCTGGAGCGACCCGCTGCTCACCCGGACGACCCTGCGCAATTTCTTCACTCCCGATAAACGCCACGTATTCGCCGGCATCCGCCTGGCCCGCGACCTCTAAGGAAACACCCATGCGACCGAACCACATCCCGCTTGCCCACCGGACATCCTGGCTCGTCGCCGGCCTCGCCGTACTTGCACTGGCGATCCCCGGGGCCGCTGTTGGCAGCGATGGCGCCACGACGCTTTCCCTGACCGGCAAAACCGAACGCCAGGTCGCGAACGATCACATGACCGTGCAGATGCAGACCGAGGCGCGCGCCCCGGAGGCTGCCACAGCCGCGGCTACCGTCAACCGGAACATGGAGGCGGCCCTGGAACGCGCAGGCGAACACAATACCGTCGAGGCCCGCACCATTGGCTATTCGACCCGCCCCATCTACGACGCCGACGACCGCAGCCGCATCAACGCCTGGCAGGTCCAGCAGAACCTGGAACTGACCAGCGGCGACTTCGACCGCCTGGGCGAACTGGTGGGAACCCTCCAGCGGCACGACCTCACGGTGAGTCAGATCCGTTTTTCCCTGAGCCCCGAGGCCCGCGAGGAACACCGCGAGGCCATGATCGAAGAGGCCATGGACGACCTGAAGGATCAGGCGCGCGTCATCGCCCGCTCACTGGGCGCCACGCACCTCCGTGTTCTGGAAGTGGAACTGCCGGATGACTCCTACAGTGGCCCGCAGCCGATGATGGCCATGCGGGCGATGGACGAATCCGCCAGCCAGCCGGCGCTAGAGGCCGGGCACTCCACCCTGAGCCTCAGCGTACGCGGCCGCCTGCAGGCCCTTGGTGCCGAAACCCTGCGCGTCGGCCCCGCCCGGTAACCCACGGCACCTGCCGCAAGGTGCCGCGAGGCGATTCCAAACCGCGCCTCACCGAGAGCCCTTGCGCCGAAACGTCATCACGGCCGGAGCGCAGCGCAGAGCCGGGATCGCCAGTTCCCTGCCCCAGGCCTTTCCCAGTCCATCGTTGCAGATCCCGGATAACCGCTTCGCGGCTTCCGGGGTGACACAGCGCGGCGGCATCGCGTGTGACCTTGGGAGGTCCCGCGCACCGTCCAGAACAGGCCGTCGGCCCGGGGACGGATGCATGACTCCACAAGGCACTCCCTCAGCGGGCGAGCTCCAGGGCCAGCTCGCCGTCGCGCACCTCGATGGATTCGATGCCGGCGCGCAGTTGCTGGAAGGGCTCCAGCCCCAGCAGATCCTCGTCCTTGAGCCCGCCAAGCCAGGCATCCGGCAGCGGGATCCCGGCAACGCTGACGCCCACCAGCCGCGCGTGCACCTGGCCCTCTTCCGTACCAAAGCGAACGCCCGAGCGCACATTAAGGACGCGTCCGCCCAGAAGGGGGATATCCGGCGGCACATCGATGCGCACCCGCGTGCTCACCTGTCCCGGCGTCAGGCGGATCGCCACCCGCCCGGCCAGGTCCGGGTCCTGCGCGATCAGCGCATTCAGCTCGCGTTCGCTGAATTGCACCACCCGGGCCTCGGCGCGTTCCTCGTAGAGTTCGGGGACCAGCGGCTCGGCTTCGGCGTCGAGATCGATGATCGGATCGCCTGGTGCGCTATCGGGGCGGGGCTCCGCATCGCGCGGACCCAACGCCCGCAGCTTGGCCTCCAGCTCCGCCTGCTCCTCGACATTCAGGGTCACCGGCTTGGGCTCGCCCGACTGCAGGTGGATGACACCCCAGAACCCCGCCCACAGCGCGGCCAGGATCAGCAGGACGATCAGATAGCGCGGGGGCCGCCCGGTGGAACGGTACTGGATGGGCGCGGAGGGTTCGTTGTTCTTGGCCATGCCGGAGTCTCGCAGATCACAATGGCGTCATGGTCGCACAAAGGCGCGACCATGATCCGCACGGCCGGGGCATGGATCAGAGGAAGTCGAACAGCGACAGGCGGTTCACCTGGGTATAGGTCTGCTGCGCGGCCTGAAGGGCCACCTGCTGCTGGTTGAAGCGGCTGATGGCCTCGGCATAGTCCAGATCGCGGATCTCGGAGACCGCGCTGTTCAGGTCCACCAGGCGGTCCTCGTTCAGGTCCTTCTGCTGATCGAAGCTCTTCAGCCGCGAGCCGACCTCGGCCCGGATGTCGCTGAAGTTGCCCAGCACCGCATCCAGGTCGGCCAGTGCCGTGTTGCTGGCGGTCGCAAGATTGGCCCGGCTGGTGCCGCTGGCACCGCCCTCTTCCAGCGCCGCGATAATCGCGTCCAGCGTCTCGAACACGCTCTTGTTTTCGGCGGCGCGGGACAAGACCTGATCCCCAGCCTGGGGTGTGCCACTGAGGGTGATACTCCGCCCCTCAAAAAGGACCGCCTCACCGGCCACAAAAGGCCGATCTTCCATCGAATTCCCGGAATTGTCTTCGGCGAACTGGGTATCTCCATTCTCATCTACATAGGTGATGGAAAACTGGACGTTCCCGCCGGCGTCTTCAGAGAATTCAATCGTGTAGTCGCGCTCATCCAGTGCACCAACGTCGCTTACACCGGTTTGCTCCACAACAAGAGTACTGCCGGGTTCCCGATTGAGCACCTCGGCCCCGACCCGCCCGTCGTTCTCCGGAATATCCATGAACACCCGCGCACCGGTATCGCCCACCGGCACCTTGCGGTTGGCCGAGATTGCGACCTCGCGGACGCTGCCCGTACCCTCGGCCCCCTCATAGCGCACCGCGCCCGTGCCATCCTGCTGGAAGGGCTGCTGCAAGGACTTCGTCCCGGCGAAGAGGTATTCGCCGTTGGGATCCTTGGTGTTGGCGATGTCGAACAGGCCCTCTCGTAACTGACGCAGTTCGCCGGCCAGATAGCTGCGGGTCTCGTTGGTCTGGGAATCGTTGTTGCCGGCCACCACCAGTTCGCGCGCCCGCTGCAGCAGATCCGTCCCGCTTTGCAGGGCCGATTCCTCCTGCTGCAGGCGTGGTTGGGTGTTGTCGATATTGCGCTGGTACTGTTTGGTGGCCTGGATGATGCGTTCGAACTGGTTGACCTGGGTGGCCCCGCTCGGGTCATCGGAGGGGCTCAGGATGCGCTCGCCGCGACCCATCTGCAGCGAGGTCCGGTTCAGCTCCGTCTGGCCCCGCTGGATCTGGTCGATCCCGGTCTGGAAGATCTGGGTGGTCGAGATGCGCATGTCCGTATCTCCCGGTGGGCGCTAGCGGCGGAAGGCGCCGAGCAGTGAGTCGAACAGCGAGTTGCTGACCGAGATGACCTGGGCCGCCGCCTGATAGGCCTGCTGGTAGCGGATCAGATCCGCCGCCTCTTCGTCCAGATTGACGCCGGACACTGCCTCACGCTGCGCCCGCGCCTGTGCCAGCTGCGCATCGGCGGACTCCTGCGCGACCTGGGCCTGCCGGGTGCGCGTGCCGACATTGGCCAGCAGGCTGTTGTAGCCATCCCCGAAGGTCCGGTCACCGCCCACCAGGCGCTGATCCGACAGCTCGTTCATCGCCAGCATGTTGCGATTGTCGCCGGGATACCCCTCGTTGCTGCTGACCTTGAAGATATCCCCGTCCGCAGGCGCACCACGGACCTCCATTTCCCATCCATTGAACTCAATGGTTGTCACACCATCCTCACTGAGCTCAAATTCTTCTCCATCGATCACGAAAGCGCCCCGGTCCCCGATGTCAGCATCGAACACAACCTCATCGGGGTCGTCCGCGGGTAGAGCTTCCAAATCGATGGTCGGGTCTGCTGCTCGCACAGACGCGATCGCGGCATCCCCGGCGTTGTCATCGCCAAGGTCGGCCCGCACGGCGCTGGCTGCAGCGATCCGACTAGGGTCGGTCATCTCCACCGACAGGTCGCGCGACCCATTGCGGGTCGGCTGGATCAGCCAGCCATCCCCTTCCACCTGTCCGCCAATCGTAGCCGTATCCACAATGATCCCATCCGCCTCAAGGACTCCATTGCCACTCGCTACGACCTCACCATCCGACAGCTTCCGTAGTTCATAGTCCGTACCGTTATAACTCAGGCGGTAATCGGACGTGGTCAGGTCGCGCACGTCTCCGAATTCGACAGACGGAACATCATCAGACTCATTGCCGGGGAATCCACGTACCGCCGGATCACCAATCCCGAAGATATCCGCGCCCAGATTGCCCTCCAGGTCCAGCCCGAGGTTGTTCTGCTGGTTGTATTCCGCCCCGATGCTCACCGCGAGCCGGCCCAGGGTGTTCTGGGCCTCGTCGATGATCCCGGTGCGCGTCTCCAGCAACGCACCCAGCTCGCCGCCCTGGATGAAGCGGGAGATGTTCACCGGGTCGCCACTGGTGGCCAGCCCGATGTCCGGGGAGCGCGGGTCGCCCGTGAGCGACTCGGCCACCAGCTCGCGGTTGTTGCCACCCAGTACCAGGGCCTGACCGTTGCCGACGAAGACGTTGACCGCTCCGTCATCCTGCTCGGTGATGCGGACGTTGACCTTCTCCGCCAGCTGGTTCAGCACCCGGTCGCGCTGGTCCAGCAGATCGTTCGGGGTGCCCTGCGTGGATTTGGACACGATCTCGCGGTTGAGCCCGGCGATCGCATCGGTCAGGGAGTTGATCTCCTCGACGTTGGTGCGGATCTGGCCATTAATGATGTCGCGCTGTTCCTCGATGCGCCGATCGATGGAGGCAAAACGCTCGGCCAGGGATTCCGCCTCGGTCAGGAAGACCGTGCGCGCGGCACTGGACGTCGGGTCGTTGGCCAGATCCTGGCCGGCGTCGAAAAAGTCCTGCAGTACCGGCGTCAGACCGGAACTGGAGCTGCCCAGCAGGTCGTCGATGCGCCCGGCCAGCGAGGCCTTCAGCTCGGCATTCGACTGATCCGAGATGGAGTTGCGCAGCTGGGTGTTCACGAAGTCGTCGGAGATGCGCCGAACCGTGTCCACCTGCACGCCCTGGCCCTGGAAGCTGCCCCCCAGGAACTGCGGCGTCAGGTTGGACAGCTCGGTGCGCTGCCGACTGTAGCCCTCGGTCGCGGAGTTCGCGATGTTGTTGCTGGTGGTGCCAATCGCGCGCTGGAAGGCCAGCAGCGCCGAGGTGCCAATCCCGGACGCGCTCATACCCGCGCCTCCCGCGAAACCGCTCGTTCAACCACCGGATTGGGCCATTTCTGCTTCATGCTCTACCCCTCGGTACGGGTAACGGCCGCATCGGCCGCGACTTGAGTCGATCCACTGCCCTGGTGCGCGGCCAACTGATCGCGCAGGCGCAGGACCTTGTCCGCATAGGCCGGATCCGTCGCGTAACCGGCGTCCTGCAGCTCGCGAATGTACTGTGCGTCATCCCCGGCCTGCAGGGCCCGGTGGTAACGCGGATTGTTGCGAATGAACTCGACGTAATCGGAGAACGACTCTGACGGATCGGCATAGGCACGGAAACGCGCCTGCTCCCTTTGCGCAACCCCCTCACGGAACTCGAGGGTGCCCACGGAGACCTGATCCCCGTTCCAGCGGCTGTCCGCCTTGATCCCGAACAGGTTAAAGCTCGGCTGGCCGTCGGCGCGCGACGGCACGTGCTGTCCCCAGCCGGTCTCCAGGGCACTCTGCGCCAGCAGGATGCCGGGTTCGACCCCGAGCTCCGCGCCCGCATCCCGCGCCAGGGGCTCCAGGCTCTGCACAAACTCGGCGGCGTCCCGCGGGGGCCAGGCGATGGGTGATGGCGCCGCCGCCCCCGCGCTCGGTTGCGGGGCCACAGCATCGGGGCGCTGCGGCCCCACCGGCTGCAACTCGGGCTCCACATCGCCCTGCAGTACGCGCAGGGTATCCAGTCCCGACCGCCGCTGCGGCAGTTCGAGTGCCGCCTGGCGATCCGGGTCATTCAAGGCCTCGGGATCGGCGGGTTGCTGCGCGGAGAGCTGGCGCATCAGGGCATCCCGCAGGCCGATGCCATCACCCTGGCTCATGGCCTTGGCGAATTCCTGGTCCTGCATCTCCAGGTACATCTTGCTCTGGTCGTTGTCGAACAGGCCATCGCCCAACGAGGCCTCGCGCATCTGCTTGAGCATCTGGCCGATCAGCATCGCCTCGAACTCGCGGGCGACGGCCTCCAGGCCCTTCTGATCGCCCGAACGCGCTCCCCGGGCCAGATCCTGCAGGCCGCTGGGGTCCGAGGCCAGGGCCGCGCGGGCCTGCATCTGGGTATCGACGCCCGGGGTAATCATCAGATGACCACCAGCTCCGCGCGGAGCGCGCCGGCTTCGCGAAGGGCCTCCAGGATCGCGACCAGGTCGCCGGGGGCGGCCCCCACGTTATTCACCGCGCGGACGATCTCGTCCAGCGAGGTGCCCGGATCGAACAGGAACATGGTGTTATCGCCCTCCTCGATCGCGATGTCGGTATCCGGCTGGATCGCCGTTTCGCCCGCGCCGAAGGGCGCCGGCTGGACGACCTGAGGGGCCTCACTGATCGTCACCGTCAGGCTGCCGTGCGAGACGGCGGCCGGGGTCACCTGCACGCTGGAGCCGATCACCACCGTCCCGGTGCGCGAGTTGACGATCACCCGCGCCGGTGGCGCACCACGTTCAATCGGCAGGCGCTCCAGCTCCGCGACAAAGCCGACCCGGTGATCCGGATTGGACGGCGCACGCACGCGCACCGACGATCCATCCAGGGCATGGGCGACCCCCTGGCCGAAGGTATCGTTCACCGTCTGCACCAGGCGGTTGGCCGTAGTGAAGTCTGGGCGGTGCAGATTCAGGGTGACGTGATCCCCCTGGGCAAACGCGGTCGGGACCTCGCGTTCCACCGTGGCGCCGTTGGGGATACGGCCGACACTCGGCACGTTCACGGTGATGCGCGAACCATCGGTCCCCTCGGCCCCGAAGCCCCCGACCACCAGGTTGCCCTGAGCGATGCTGTAGGTCTGCCCGTCCGCCCCCTTGAGCGGCGTCATCAGCAGCGTGCCCCCGCGCAGGCTGGTCGCGTTGCCCATCGACGAGACGGTCACGTCGATGCGCTGGCCGGACTTGGCGAACGGCGGCAGTTCGGCCGTCACCATCACGGCGGCGACGTTGCGCAGCTGCGGGTTGCCGGCATCCGGCGTCAGCCCGAGCTGGCCGAGCATATTGTTCAGGCTCTGCACGGTGAATGGCGTTTGGGTGGTCTGATCCCCCGTGCCGTCCAGGCCCACCACCAGGCCGTACCCGACCAGCTGGTTCTCGCGCACCCCGGAGACACTGGCCACGTCCTTGACTCGCTCCATGTAGCTGCGCTCCTGCATCGCCGCCTGCTGCTGGATGGCGGTCTGCGCCGCCACCGAAGCGCTCCCCGGACCGGCCACCAGCAGCGCTACCAGAACCAGCAGGGCCAAGCGCCGCCAGTCGCCGAGCGCCACGATCCGGCGGTCGTTCGCGGGTTGTTTGAGGGATATCGAGTCCATGTCGTACCTCGCCGCGCGCACGCTGCGTCAGAAGGGCCAGATCGGGCTGTTAAAGAAGCGCGTGATCCAGCCGGGGGTGTTGCTGTCCGCCAGCACGCCGGAACCGCCGTAATAGACACGAGCGTTGGCGACCTGCGTGGAGAGCACGGTGTTGTTGGTGGTCACGTCCACCGGGCGCACGATGCCGCGAAAGCGCACGTATTCCTCGCCCTGGTTGATCCCCAGCCACTTCTCGCCCTGCACGACCAAGTTGCCGTTGGGCAGGACCTCGGCCACGGTCACGGTAATCTCGCCGTCGAGCTGGTTGCTCTGCGAGGAATCCCCCGAGCCGTCGAAGTCACGCGAGCTCGAATTGCTCGCGCCAAAAAGGGGGCGCCCGTTGAAGGTGGCATCGCGGCCGAAGGCCGACAGGTTCCCCAGGTCGAGATTGGAATCCTTGCCCGTGGAGGTCGACGCCGACTTCTGCGCGTTGGTGCTCTCCGCCAGGATCACGGTGAGGATGTCGCCCACGTTGCGCGCCTTGTAGTCCTCGAAGAGGCCCTGGGAATGCGCCGCCTGGTAGATCCCGCCATTGTTCTGCGACTGCGGGACCGGCTGGGCAGGCATCACCGGGCGATATTCCGGGTTGTCGTCCGGCTTGGTTGTTTGCGTGGCGGCGCAGGCGGACAGCAGCAGTGCGGCGGTCACGGCCAGGGCCGGGCGGAGAACGGTTCCGAGGCGCGTCATCACATCACCCGATGGTCTGGTTGACGAACTGCAGCGATTGGTCAGCCGCGGAGATCGCCTTGGAGTTCACCTCGTAGGCGCGCTGGGTCTCGATCATGTTCACCAGCTCCTCGGCGATGTTCACGTTCGAGGTCTCCAGCGAGCCCTGCACCACGGTGCCGGTCCCGTTCAGGCCCGGCAGGGACTGCTGTGCCACGCCGGACGCGGCGGTCTCGCGGAACAGGTTCTCGCCCACCGCCTGCAGGCCCGCCGGGTTCACGAAGTCCGCCAGCTGGATGTTGCCCAGCTCCACCGGCGCCGCCTGACCCGGGATCTGCGCGGTCACCGTGCCATCCTTGCCGATGGCCAGGGACTGCGTGTCCTCCGGTACGAACAGACCCGGCTGCAGCGGGTAGCCGTTGGACATCACGACCTGGCCGTCCGAATTCAGCTGGAAGCTGCCGTCGCGGGTATAGCCGACGTTGCCGTCGGGCAGCAGGATCTGGAAGAACCCGCGCCCCTCGATGGCGATGTCCAGCGAGTTGTCCGTCTGCTGCAGATTTCCCTGCTCGAACATCTTCTCGGTGGAGACGGCGCGCACGCCGGTGCCGATCTGCAGGCCCGAAGGCAGCTGCTGATCCTGGGTGGCCTGGGCGCCCGGCTGGCGCACGGTCTGGTAGATCAGGTCCTCGAATACCGCCCGGTCCTTCTTGAAGCCCGTGGTATTCACGTTGGCCAGGTTGTTCGAGACCGTCGACATGCGCGTGTGCTGCGCGTCGAGGCCGGTCTTGGCGATCCACAGTGCCTGGTTCATGGTGTTCTCCTGTTTTCTCTCAAGTGCCGCGCGAGTCCCGGGAAATTACCCGAGGCCCAGCAAGCGGTTACTGCTCTGTTCCAGCGTGTTGGCGCTGTCCATCATCTTCACCTGCATCTCGAAGTGACGGGACAGCTCGATCATTCGGGTCAGGGCCTCCACCGTGTTCACGTTGCTGCCCTCCAGCATCCCGGAGACGACGCGCACCTCGGCATCCGCCGGCGCCTCGCCGCCATCCGCCAGGCGGAACAGACCGTCATCACCCCGCTGGAGCTCGTCCGTATCCGGGTTGACCAGGCGGATGCGTTCCACCGCCGCCAGGGCCTCCGGACCCACGCCCAGCGGGCGCACGCTGATCGTCCCGTCGGTGCCGATCTCGATCTGCTCCGCCGGCGGGATGGCAATCGGCCCGCCATCCCCCAGGACCTGGTGGCCCTGCGCGGTGCGCAGCAGGCCGAAGGCATCCACATGCAGCGAACCGGCCCGGGTATAGCCCTCCTCCCCTTCCGGTCCCTGCACCGCGATGAACCCCTCGCCCTCGATGGCGATGTCCAGATCACGGCCGGTGCTCTGCATCTTGCCCTTGCTGAAATCCACCGCCTCGTTACCCACCTGGGTGTAGTCCCGCGAGGCATAGCCCGGGCCGCGTACCGGCACCGTATCCGCGGTGGCCAGGGCCTGGCGGAAGCCGTCGGTATTGGCGTTGGCGAGGTTGTGATTGTTGATGGCCTGTGCGTGCATCGTCTCCTTCGCACCGGACATCGCGATGTACAGAAATCGATCCATGCTCAAGCCCTCTTTACCAACTTATCCGATACTTAGCGGATATTGATGATCGTCTGGGTGACCTGGTCGGCCGTGGAGATCGTCTGCGCATTCGCCTGGAAGTTGCGCTGCGCGGTGATCAGGTTCACCAGCTCCTGGGCGATATCCACGTTCGAGGCCTCCAGCGCCCCGGCCTGCACCGACCCCAAGTTGCTGGATCCGGGCCGATCCAGGCGCACATCACCTGCTGCAAAGGTTTCGGCCCAGTTGTTGTCACCCAGCTGTTCCAGGCCCTGCGGATTGGGGAAATTCGCCAGCGCCAGCTGACCCAGCTCCGTGGACTGCCCATTGGTGAAACGAGCGAACACCACGCCGGTTTGATCGATGTCGATACCGGTGAGCTGTCCAGAGGCAAAGCCGTCCTGATTCAGGTCATTGACGGAAAAATCTCCGCCGAACTGGGTCGTACCGTCGAAGCTGATATCGAATTCCAGATCATCTGCCCCGTCCAAGCTAGTGCCCGGGACGAATAATCCCTCTGCAGCGGGACTAACACCGTTCAACTGACCGCTTGGGCCAAAGTCCAGTGTTAGCGCAGATGCCGGTGTACCAGGAGTAGCCGGGTCATCTGGATACTGAACCTCTACCAGCTCACCATCGTCTTGACGCACCGCGACATGGGCGTTCCACTCGTTCTGCCCCGTCTTCACGAAGTAGAGGTTGGCGTCCCGCGCAATGCCCAGAGAGTCATACATCGTGAGCGAGGTCGAGAAGTTGTAGGTCTCCGGATCCTCGAGATCAAAATCGTCCGGATCGGCACTCAAAGCCGGCGCATCCGAACGCAAATTAATCAGTGCCTCGAGATTCTCGGTGGCCTGAGGGGCGGCCGTATCGGTTTGCAGACGCAAATCCCCGAGATTCGTACCACCCGCCTCGTCATAGCCCTGCAGGCGCAGGCCCTGGTTGTTCACCAGGTACCCGTCGCGGTCGACCTGGAAGGCCCCCGCCCGGCTGTACACCGTGCTGCCCTGGTCATTAAGGACGAAGAAACCCTCTCCGTTGATCGCCAGGTCCAGGCCGTTCTCGGTGAACTCGGTCCGTCCCTGCGAGAACTGCTGGGTGACCGCCTGCAGTCGTGTGCCGGAGCCGATGGCTGTCTGGCTGATCCCGCCGAAGCTCTGGGCGAACACATCGCCGAACTCGGCACGGGAACGTTTAAACCCCGTGGTCCCCGAGTTGGACACATTGTTACCGGTGGTCTGCAGATCGGCCTGGGCCGCGTTCAGTCCGCTCAATCCGATATTGAAGGGCATGGGGTGTTTCCTCCGTCAGGGTTCTTGTTGCGGGGCGTCAGCCGCCAATCCGCCGTACATCCGAAAAGCTGATCTCGCCCAGGCCCTGCACGGTCAGTGCCAGCCCGGAGTCACTGCCCACCGCGACGCTTTCCACGCGGGCATCCAGAAAGGTATCCACGGCCTCCGACTGGGTCCCGGAGCGGGCCGTGGCCTTGAATTCGTAGACCCCCGGTGGCGCGAAGGTGCCGTCGTCGCGCATGCCGTCCCAGGTGAACTCCTGCAGGCCGCTGCCGGCAGCGCCCATATTCATGCGGCGAATGCGCTCGCCATTAGGGCTGTACACGTCGATCTGCAGCTCTTCGGTGGCGCGCTCCAGATCGACCGCGCCGTTCACCCGCCCGTCGGGCCCCAGCTCGCCAAACTCGACGGGCACCAGTACATCCTTGCCAACCAGCGAAGCCGCCTGCAGCGTCTGGTTCTGCCCCAGGGACTGCGCCAGCTTCTCGAAGGACTTGGACAGCTGCTCGATGCCGGTCACGGTGGAGAACTGCGCCATCTGGCCGAGGAAATCACCGTTATCCATCGGCTCCATCGGGTCCTGGTTCTCCAGCTGAGTGGTCATCAGCTTGAGGAAGTCGGACTGCCCGAGGCGGTCCATCTCGCCTTCCGGCTTCTTCTCCGGGCGCGACAGGCCGAGGCGATCAAGCAATTCAGGTGATATCTGTGTCATTTCGAACTCCTGGGCTAGCCCTGACCGATCTGCAGTGTGCGCTGGAGCAGCTGACGCGAGGTCTCCATCACCTCCACGTTCGCTTCGTAGTTGCGCGAGGCGGACATCATGTTGGCCATCTCCTCGACCACGCTGATCGCCGGGCGGAAGATGTAGCCCTCCTCGTTCGCCTGCGGGTGGTGTGGCTCGTAGTGGGCCTGTGGCGCGGCCTGCGACTCGGTCACGCCGGCCACCCGGACGGACGTCGCCGCACCATTGGGGTTGGCCTGATCCATCACGCTCTGAAACAGCACCTGCTTGGCGCGATACGCCTCGTCCGGGTTGGTGGCGACAGTGTTCGCGTTGGCCAGATTCGAGGCCACGGTATTCAGGCGCACCGACTGCGCCGACAGCGCCGAAGCCGAGGTATTGAACAGACTGAACATGTTGCTCACGACATCGATCTCCCGATCCGGTCGACGTTAGCGATCACCCCTAAGGGCCTCGCGGATGCCGGAGACCCGGCGATTGAGGAATTCCAGACTGCTCTGGTACTGGATCGCGTTCTCGGCAAAGGCGGCACGTTCCATCTGCGGATCCACCGTGTTGCCATCCAGAGACGCCTGCGACGGGACGCGATAAAGCGCCTCGGCCTGCCCGTTCATCGCCCCGGCATTGGGGTCGATATGCGCCGCCTGGCTACGCACCATGGGCAAGTGATTGCCGCTCCCCGTCGCGGACTCGAGCACCGCGCGAAAGTCGATGTCGCGCGCCTTGTAGTTCGGGGTGTCCGCATTGGCGATGTTGGACGCCAGCAGCTCCATACGCTGGGCGCGCACGTTGACCGCCTGCGGCAGGATACCCATCGCCTTGTCGAGAGAGAGACTCATCGTTTCCGTCCTGTCCGCCCGTGGCGGACCCTCGCTACCAGAACCGGGACGCAGCCATTGCGGCCCTTTGCGAGGAGACCGATGCAATCGCTATGCCAGCGACGGGAATCCGTCTCGGCTGGGGACGCCCTTAGCGGGAAACGTGGGAAGGGAGCAATTCGAGTCGCGGCCGCATTGCGCGGGCGTTTCGGACCTTGCGGCCCTGCGACCGAGGGGCGTCAGGATTTGAGCCGGAGGACCGAGCCGTAGTCGGTGCGAACCGTCTCGAAGGCCTTGGTGTACGGGCCGGCCGTCTCCGAAGCGCCAAGAAACAGATAGCCGCCCGGATTCATCTGCCGGGCAATACCGTCAAGAACCTGTCGCTTGGTCTCGCCGGAGAAATAGATCAGCACGTTGCGGCAGAACACCAGGTCGAACTTGCCCAGTGCCGCGTAGCTGTCGATCAGGTTGAGCTTCTGAAAACGACAGCGCCGCTGGACCTCGGGAACGACCTTGTGGCCGTCCGTCACGGTCTCGAAGAAGCGCGCGCGGCGGCTCTCGCTCAACCCGCGCACAATACTCAGGCCGTCGTAGACCGCCCGCCGGGCGTCATCCAGGATCTTCTCCGACAGGTCCGTCCCCAGGATGGATACCGGCACCTTGCGCGGGGGGCGGGATTCCTCCCACTCGGAGACGACCATGGAGATGCTGTAGGCCTCCTGGCCACTGGAACAGCCGGAAGACCAGACCTTGATGCTGCTTCCCTTCGCAGCCAGCTCCGGCAACAACACATGCCGGAGGATCTCGAACGGAAAGCCATCGCGAAACCACGAGGTTTCGTTGGTCGTCATCGCGTCGATCACACGGGTGCGCAGCCGCGGATTCGGGGCTTGCCGCATCGCGTGCAGGAGCTCCGGCACGCTCTTGAAGTCGAACTCGTCGAGCAGCCGGGACAGTCGGCTCGACACCAGATACTGACGGCTGTCACCCAGCACCAGGCCGCAGCAGTCCTGCAGGAAGCGGGAAAACTCCTCGTAATCGCGGGAATCGATCACCGGTTCATCCCCGAGCACAGTCCATGGTGATTAGCATCCTGATGACGAGTCCTTGACAGCGGCGCCCGCGCCACGAAACGCAGGGGGAATCCCCGGTAGCGGGTTTCAGTATACGGTGTCGCAGGCGGGACACGACACTGGGCCCTTGTCGGCCATGTGACGCCGCCCCGGCCTTGCCGGGCGGCAACCCCGTTCCCCCCGGCGGTCATTCGACCTGTTGATCCTCGCGCCCGGTCTGGTCGAGCACCGCGTTGGCCAGTTCGTCGGGGTTGAATTTCGAGAGAAACGCATCGGCCCCGGCGCGCTTGACCATGTCGGTATTGAACTCGCCGCTCAACGAGGAATGCAGCAGCACCTTCAGATCTTTCAGGGCGGGATTGTCCCGGATCCGCGCCGTCAGCGTATAGCCGTCCATGCGTGGCATCTCGATGTCCGAGATCACCAGCTCGATCTGGTCGCGAACCGGGCCCTCCCCGGCCTTCTGCTCCAGGAAGTCGAGCGCCTCCTGACCATCCTTGAAAACCTCGTATTCGAACCCGAGACCGCGAATCGCCCCCTCGATCTGCTTGCGCGCCACGACCGAGTCGTCAACGATCACGACCTTGCGCCCCCCCGCTGGCGTGGCGTCCGCTCGGATGGACTCGGAGACCTCGGTCGGCAGAGGATTGACGATCGAAAGCACCCGTTCCACGTCGATGATCTCGACCAGCTTGTTGTCGATCTCGGTGACCGCAACCAGGAAGGACTCGCGCCCCGTACCACGCGGAGGGGACTTCACGTCCTGCCAGTTCACATTCACGATCCGGTCCACGGCCGATACCCAGAACCCCTGAACCGAACGGTTGAACTCGGTGACCACCACCTTCTGGTCGCCGCTGTCGCTGGCACCGGCCGCGCTGCGCAGGCCCATGGCGCGCGCCAGATCAATGATCGGCACCGTGCCGCCCCGCAGCGTAGCCACACCGCGCACCACACTCATCGACCCCGGGATCTGGCGCAGCGGCGGCGACGGGATCACCTCGCGCACCTTGAACACGTTGATTCCGAAGGTCTGTGATCCACCCAGGTGGAACAGCAGCAGTTCCATCCGGTTCTGACCCACCAGCTGCGTTCGCTGGTTCACATCGTCAATGAATTGACTCATGGTGCTGCTCTCCTTGTCCCGCGCCCATCTGCCGCGAGCCGCTCCCGGGAGCTCAGTGTGCACCGCGCACCCCCGGGCTGTCATTTGCAATCGCCTGTATGCGCCTTCTGGCGCCGCTTCCCAGGGATAACGGCATTGAACGCCGGGCCTTGAGTCGGGCACCGCCCGGACAACTGGCATCAAACCTGCATAGCTTCGGGTCCGCGAACGGACGCGGCAGACCCGGGGTATTCCCTCGGGCGGCGAGGACCGGCATATGCATCCACATACAACCTGTACATCACGCTGCATCCCCATGGGGCTCATGGCTCTCGTGGCGTGGTTCGCGCTCTCCGTGCCGGCCCACGCCGAGATCCACCCCGTTGCGGAGATCCGCGCGGCCGCGGAACAGTTTCTGTTGCAGGAGCTGGACGCCGAACATAGCGACGACATCAATATCGAGATCGGCCAGCTCGACAACCGGCTCCGGCTGGCCTACTGCCATGACGGACTCAACGCCCGTTTCCCGCCCGGCGGCCGCCGCGACGGCAATACCGCGATCCACCTTCAGTGTGCGGGCCCGGTCACCTGGCAGCTGTATGTCCCGGCCACGGTGGAACGTTACGCTCAGGTGCTGGTGGCCAGTCGCAACCTCCCTCGCCAGCACACGCTGACCAGCGGCGATCTGCGCTTCCAGCGCATCGAGACGTCACGCCACGCGGGCAGTTATCATGAAGACAAGTCGGCCCTCATCGGTCAGCAGACCCGGCGCAGCATTCGTCCGGGCCAGATCATCGGCACACAGCACGTCACCCAGCGCGAGATCGTCAGCCGCGGCCAGCGGGTCACGATCCTTGCCGAAAACGGCTCGATCGCCATCCGCATGCAGGGCGAGGCCCTGGAAAACGGCAGCCTCGGGGACCGCATCCGGGTCAAGAACACCTCGTCCGGGCGCGTGGTCGAGGGCGAAATCCAGCCCTCCGGGCACGTCCGGGTGACACTTTGATGCCGACTCTGTGATCGGTGTTACAAAAACCACCGCCACAGGGCTACAGTTTCAGCACACGCGGCCGTAAACACTTGCAGCACAGTTACAACGACAGGACGGCACAATGGATATCAAGGGCCTCAACACGAACAGTCTGCGCCCCGACGGCCAGAGCTCCACGGTCAAGGGCCGCGAGGACTCCAGCGGCGCGCCCAACCGTGCGCAAGGGTCGGATAGCGCCGCGACCACCGGTAACGATTCGCTTACCCTGACCGGCGCCGCCCAGGCGATGAGTTCGGCCGCCAGCGCCGGCGAGAACGCCCCGTTCGACGCGGCGCGTGTGGCCGAGCTGCGCGAGGCGATCGCCAGCGGCAACTACCCGGTGGACAACGAACAGCTGGCCGACCGCATGATCGACCTCGAGCGCCTGCTGCGCTAATCACGGACCTCACCGATGAACACCGACACGCGCCATCGCCTGCTGCGCTCCCTGGAAACCTCGATCCGGCTGGCCCACCAACTGGAAGAGGCCCTGATCCAGGAGACCCGCGCGGTCGAGGCGCGCACCCCGGAGACCCTGCAGGAGGTCGTGGCGACCAAGCAGGGGCTGCTGCAGGACCTCGAGACCGAGACCCGCCAGCAGCGCGCTATCGCCGAGGCCGCGAGCGAGTCATTCACGCCCGAGGGCATGGCCCGCCTGCTCTCGCGCATGGACGACGGTGCCGTCCTCAACGATCACTGGCAGGCCCTGCGCCAGTCCATCGAGCGCTGCAACACCCTCAACCAGGGCAACGCACGCCTGATCGATCGCGATCGCCAGCGCGTGGAGCTCTCCATGCAGATCCTGCGCGGCGAAGAGGCCGGCCCGGCGGCGACCTACGACCCCTACGGGCGCACCCGCCCCAACACCCGTGGCGGACGCCGTATCACACAAGCCTGATGCAGCTTATTCGCACCGATGCTGGCATTTCGGATGCTCGACCAGTACCTTGCGTCCTCACACCCAGCTAACGTCACGGACGCATGGACGAAACCGACTACACGGTCGACAAGCCGGACCGGATCGCCGGCATTCTCAAGGACCTGGACCACAAGCTCACCCTGGTCAGCGTCCGGCTCGACGCCGACGGCCCGCTGTACACTTCGGCCCTGGTCCGGCTGGACCCCGCCGCGAAGGAACTCTTTCTCGACGAACTGAATCCGCCGCGCGCGCACCAGCATGTCACCTCCGGTATGCCCCTGCGGGTATTCGCCGCGCTGCGCGGCGTGGCCGTACGCTTCTCCACCACCGTGGCCCGGATCGAACATGAAGAAGGCGGCGCCCTGTACGCCTGCCCCTACCCCGAAACACTGGAGCATCTCCAGCGCCGCGAAACCTTCCGCGTTCACATCCCCATGGCCCAGCGCCCGCAGATCGAACTGCGCGCGCCCGGCTGGAAGGACCCGGTCATCGGCGAGCTCGTCGATCTCTCGGGCCAGGGCATGTGCATCGAGCTGGCCACGGCCACGCTCGACACGCTGGAGACCGGCACCACCCTCGCGTTCACCAATCTGCTGCTCCCCGACGTCAGTGAGCGGCTCTCGGGCGACCTGCGCCTGGCCAACCGGCGGCGCAGTACGCGGGAGGGCTACGAATACGCCGGCTTCGAGATTGTCGGGATGACCCAGTGGCTGGAGCGCCAGACCAACCTCGCCTTGCTGCATTACCAGCGCGAGGCGCGTCGCCGCTCGATGGAATAGACCCGCCCGGACAAACTCGGACGTCAGACACAAAAAAGGCCGCTACAAGCGGCCTTTTTCATGCTTCCCGTTTGGTCGGGACGGCAGGATTTGAACCTGCGACCCTCTGCACCCCATGCAGATGCGCTACCAGACTGCGCCACGCCCCGAAGCCGCGAACTATATCCGATTCCCCGCCGTCACGAAAGCACCCAACACCGTCAAAGCGAACCGAGCGCCCATCACGGCACACGAGTGTTTAGTTCACCACAGAGTGCACGGAGGACACAGAGAAACGCGTGAAAACGGAAGGCATCGATGGCTCGCGGATTCGGAGACGGGATGCGCCGCAATGGATGCGGCCCTTTAACCCGCGACCAGACCCGAAAGACCTTCTTCGTGAACTTCGTGCCCTCTGTGGTTCAAAAAGACTTTCTGAACGCGGGCACAAGGAAGGTCAGGCGCGGAGCGTGCGCAGTACGGACTCGAGCTCGGAGATGGTGTCCTGGATGATCTGCTGGGCCTGCTGGCGATCGCCCTTCGCCTCGTCACCGGAGAGCTTCTGGCGGGCCCCGTTGATCGTGTAGCCCTCCTCGTACAGCAGAGCCCGGATCTGGCGGATCAGGATCACGTCCTGGCGCTGATAGTAGCGGCGGTTCCCGCGGCGCTTCACCGGCGCCAGCATCGGGAATTCCTGCTCCCAGTAGCGCAGCACGTGCGGCTTGACCTGGCACAGCTCCGCCACCTCGCCGATCGTGAAGTAGCGCTTGCCCGGGATCGCGGGCAGTTCCTGGTGGTTACTCGCCTCCAGCATAGCTCTCTACCCGCTCGCGCAGTTTTTGCCCCGGGCGGAAGGTAACCACACGTCGCGCGGATACCGGGATCTCCTCGCCCGTCTTCGGATTGCGTCCCGGACGCTGGTTCTTGTCGCGCAGGATGAAGTTGCCGAAGCCCGAGAGTTTTACGCCCTCGCCTGCTTCCAGCGACTGGCGCATTTCCTCGAAGAACATCTCGACGAATTCCTTGGCCTCCCGCTTGTTGAGACCCAGTTCCTCGTTTAGCACGGCGGCAAGATCCGCCTTGGTAACAGCTGCCATCGCCTTATTGTCTCAGGGTTGCGTTGAACCGGGCCTGGAGATGCTGCATCACCGCGTCGGTGACGCCAGCCACATCCTGTTCGCCTAGGGTGCGATCAAAAGCCCGTAAAATCAAGCCCAAAGCCAGGCTCTTCTCGTCCGGATTCAAGCCCTTGCCCTGGTACAGATCAAACAGGCGGACATCCTGCACCAGCTCCAGGTCCAGCTCCCGGATGGCCGCCAGCACGTCGCCGGCGGCAACCGATTCGCCGACCACCACCGCCAGATCGCGCCGGATCGACGGATAGGGCGACAGCGGGCTGAACTGGGCCACCGGCGCGCGGGCCACGGCGACCGCGTCCAGGTCGAACAGGTAGACGGGCTCCACGTCGAATCGCTCGCACAGGGAGGGGTGCAACCGCCCGACCCAGCCAATCGCCTGGCCATCCACCAGGACGCGCGCTGACTGACCATCATGCAACGCCGGGTGCCGTTCCATACGGAAGCCCAGCTCCCCGGAGACCCGCTCGCAGAGGGTCTCCACCACCCCCTTCGCGTCAAAGAAATCGATCTTCCTCGGGGCCCCTTCCCAGTGCTCCGGTGCCGCCCGGCCGCCGAGCAGACCGGCCAGGCGTGCCTCCTGGCGCAAACCCGAGGCGTCCGGAACAAACCGCAGACCGTGCTCGAACAGCCGCAGATCCGGTTGCTGGCGCGCCTGGTTGTACGCTGCGGCAGTCACCAGTCCCGGCCACAGCCCGGGACGCATCACCGCCAGGTCGGACGAGATGGGATTGGCCAGGGCCAGGGGTTCGACGTCCGGATAGAACGCCCGGGCCGTGTCCGCCGCAACAAAGCTGAA
Organism: Thioalkalivibrio sp. ALE22; assembly: GCF_000381445.1. Lineage (NCBI taxonomy): Bacteria > Pseudomonadati > Pseudomonadota > Gammaproteobacteria > Chromatiales > Ectothiorhodospiraceae > Thioalkalivibrio > Thioalkalivibrio sp. ALE22. Next base: position 65,454 of record NZ_KB906506.1, on the reverse strand, counting down.
GCTGATGATCTCGTGAAACCCGCGGCGCGCGAGCCCGTCGCGCAGTGACCGCAGGGCATTGTCCGGGGTCACCGGCGCCACGGGCGTCGGCAGGGTCTGCGGCAGGGCATCGTAGCCGTGCACCCGCGCCAGCTCCTCGATCAGGTCCTCTTCGCGTTCCAGATCGAACCGCGCGCGCGGCGCCCGCACCGACCAGCCGTTACCGACCGTCTCCACCTCGCAGTCCAGCGCCCGCAGGATGCGTTCGATCTCGGCGGCATCGAGTGTGACCCCCAGCAGGCGCTGGACCCGCTCCGGGCGCAGGGTGATCGCGTTCTCCCGGTGCGGAGCCGGCGTCTCGCCGGTCTGCTCGACCGGGCCGCACTGCCCTCCGCAGATCGCAAGAAGAAGCTCAGTGGCGCGCTCCATGGCCCGGGGGACCAGGGTGGGATCGACCCCGCGCTCGAAGCGGTGCGAGGCATCGGTGTGCAACCCGTGGGCCCGGGCGCGGCCGGCCAGGGCACGCGGGGTGAAATGCGCGCACTCGAGGATTACCCGCGTGGTGGCCTCGTCGACCGCACTGGCGGCCCCGCCCATCACGCCGGCGAGCGCCAGCGGCCCATCCTCTCCAGCAATCACCACGTCCCTGGGCGACAGTTTCACCGTCTGCTCCCCACCCAGCAGGGTCAGGGATTCACCCCCTTCCCCGCGGCGCACGATGATCCGTTCACCGGCGCGCCCGGCATCAAAGGCATGCAGGGGCTGGCCCAGCTCCAGCATGACGTAGTTGGTCACATCCACGATGGCGCTTAGCGGACGCACCCCGGCACGCCGCAGGCGTTCCGTCATCCAGACCGGTGTGGCAGCCTTCGCGTCCAGCCCCTCCAGCACCCGCGCCGCATACAGCGGGCAGGCCTCCGCATCGCGGACCTCAATGGCCACACGGGCTTCACTGGCCACCTGCACGCCCGGCATGTCCGGGGCGTGCAGCGGGCGATCGAGCAAGGCCGAACATTCGCGGGCAATACCCCGCATCCCCAGGCAATCCGCCCGATTCGGGGTCAGGTCCACCTCGAGGATGGTGTCGTCCAGCCCGAGGGCCTCGCGCAGGTCCAGGCCGGCCTCCAGGTCCGATGGCAGCGCCATCAGTCCCGCCGCATCCTCGGACAGGCCCAGCTCGCGGGCCGAGCAGAGCATTCCCTCGGAGGCCACCCCGCGCAGCTTCGAGCGCTTGATCCGGAAATCGCCGGGCAAAACCGCCCCCACCACGGCCACAGGCGCACGCATGCCCTCGTGCACATTGGGCGCCCCGCACACGATGGTCAGCGGCTCCGCCGCGCCAGCCGCGACGCGGCACACGCGCAGGCGATCGGCATCCGGATGCGGCTCCACCGAAAGGACATGACCCACCCGCACGCCGCTGAAATCCGGGGCCGCGGGTTCCAGGGCGTCCAGCTCCAGCCCTGCCATGGTCAGGCGATGCCCCAGCGCCTCCGGGGTTTCGTCGATCTGCAGCCATTCCTGCAGCCACTGCACACTGATACGCATTAGCCTGTCTGCCCGAATTGCCCGATAAAGCGGATATCGTTGTCGAAGAACAGCCGGAGATCATTCACGCCGTGGCGCAACATCGCCATGCGCTCCACCCCCAGCCCGAAGGCAAAGCCCGTGTACTGCTCGGCGTCGATCCCGACGTGCCCCAGCACGTTCGGATGCACCATCCCGCAGCCCATCACCTCCAGCCAGCCGGTATGGCTGCACACCCGACACCCCTCACCGCCGCAGTGCACGCACTGGATGTCGACCTCCGCCGAGGGTTCGGTGAACGGGAAGTAGGAGGGCCGAAACCGGGTGGCCAGATCATCACGGTCGAAAAAGGCCTGCAGGAAGGCGCTCAGCACACCGCGCAGATCCGCGAAGGTGATATCCGTATCCACGCACAGCCCTTCCACCTGATGGAACATCGGGCTGTGGGTCAGATCGGAATCACAGCGATACACCCTCCCGGGCGCGATGACCCGCAGCGGCGGCTTCTGCTGCTCCATGGTCCGGATCTGCACCGGCGAGGTATGCGTACGCAGCACCCGGTGGGCGTCGAAGTAGAACGTGTCGTGCATCGCCCGCGCGGGGTGATGCTCGGGGATATTCAGGGCCTCGAAGTTGTGGAAGTCGTCCTCCACCTCCGGTCCCTCGGCCACGCGGAACCCGAGACCGGCAAAGAAGGTCTCGATTCGTTCAAGCGTCTGCGTGATCGGGTGCAGGGCACCCGGCCCCGGCCGGCGCCCCGGCAGCGTCACGTCCACCCGCTCGCTGGCCAGCTGATCCGCCAGGGCCGCCTGCGCCAGCGCTTCCTTGCGCGCCTCGATCAGACCGGCGACCTCGGCCTTGGCTTCGTTCACCTTCTGGCCCGCGGCGGGGCGTTCCTCCGCCGTCAGCTTGCCGAGTTCCTTCAACTGGGCGGTAATCGACCCCTTCTTGCCCAGGTACTGCACCCGGACCTCATCCAGCGCCTTCAGGTCGGTGGCCGCCTCGATGCGGTCGCGCGCCTCGGCGACGAGCTGTTGCAGTTGCTCCACGTGCGTTCCCCGAAAATGATGGGCGACGGCTTACCCGCCGTCCCGGTGTTCCCTGTTCCCGAAACAAAAAAGGGAGGGCGTCGACCCTCCCCTTTCCGGGACCCGCCAGGCAATGCCCGGCGGGTAATCCTGCAGGATCCTGCTCAGGCCGGCAGTGCGGCCTTGGCCTTTTCGGCGATCTTGCCGAAGGCGGTCAGGTCGTGCACGGCCAGATCGGCCAGGCTCTTGCGGTCGATCTCGATCTCGGCCTTCTTCAGACCCGCCATCAGGCGGCTGTAGGAGAGATCGAACTGACGGGCCGCCGCATTGATGCGGACGATCCACAGCGACCGGAACTGGCGCTTCTTCTGGCGACGGTCACGGTAGGCGTACTGGCCGGCCTTGATGACGGCCTGGTTGGCAACGCGGAAGACGTTCTTCCGGGCGCCGTAGTAGCCCTTGGCCTGCTTCAGGACCTTCTTGTGACGGGCGTGAGCGGTTACACCGCGCTTGACTCGTGGCATGTCTCGATTCCTCGGTCAGTTCAACGGTACGGCAGCAGCTTGCGCACGGCCGGGGCATCCGACTCGTGCACCATCGCCGGACTGCGCAGGTGACGCTTACGCTTGGTAGGCTTCTTGGTCAGGATGTGGCTGCGGTGCGACTGGAACCGCTTGAACTTCCCCGACCCGGTACGGGTGAAGCGCTTGGCCGCACCCCGATTGGTCTTGATCTTCGGCATTACTCTCTCCGGCATTTGGGGCCGTACCCGATTCGGGCCGGCCGTTTGTGAAAAGGCGATACGGGTATGCGGAGACCCGGCCGCCCTTGTTGTCTGACCGGCCTACTTCTTCTTGCCAGTCAGCACCATGATCATCTGGCGCCCTTCCATCTTCGGGCGCTGTTCCACGACCGCAATATCGGCCATGTCCTGCTCGATCTTGTCGAGCAGCTCGCCACCGAGTTCCTGGTGGCGCATCTCGCGCCCGCGAAAGCGGATGGTGACCTTACCCTTGTCGCCGGCCTCGATGAACCGGCGCAGGTTGCGAAGCTTGACGTTGTAGTCGCCCTCGTCCGTACCCGGACGAAACTTCACTTCCTTGATCTGGATCTGCTTCTGCTTCTTCTTGGCTTCCTGCGCCTTCTTCGCCTGCTCGAACTTGTACTTGCCGTAGTCCATGATCCGGGCCACGGGCGGCTCGGCATTCGGCGAGATTTCGACCAGGTCCAGACCGCTTTCCGCGGCCATTTCCAGGGCCTCTGCAGTACTGCAGACGCCGCGATTCTCGCCCTCGGCGTCGATCAGTCGGATTTGCGGGCTGGTGATCTGATCGTTCAGGCGGACCGTTTTCGCTGCGCTAATAGCCTTCTCTCCAGTTCAAGGTTCAGTGTTGGCGACTCGCGACCTCCTCCCGGAGGCGCTCGCCGAAGGCCTCGAGACTCATCACGCCGAGGTCTTCTCCGCTTCGCGTGCGTACCGCGACCTGCCCGTTTTCCATTTCCTTGTCTCCAAGGACCAGCAGATACGGCACGCGCTTGAGCGTGTGCTCGCGAATCTTAAAGCCGATCTTCTCGTTTCTCAAGTCGGACTCGACCCGGAAACCCTTGTCCCGCAGCGTCTTGGTGACCTCGCGGGCGTAGTCGTCCTGGCGCTCGGTAATGGTCAGCACCTCGGCCTGCACCGGCGCCAGCCAGGTCGGGAAGTGCCCGGCGTAGTGCTCGATCAGCACGCCGAAGAAGCGCTCCACCGACCCCAGCAGCGCGCGGTGGATCATGATCGGGCGACGGCGCTCGTTGTCCTCGGCCACGTACTCCATGTCGAAGCGCTCGGGCAGGTTGAAGTCCAGCTGTACCGTGGAGCACTGCCATTCGCGGCCGATCGCGTCGTGGATCTTGATGTCGATCTTCGGTCCGTAGAACGCACCGCCGCCCTCGTCCACCGAATACTTCAGCCCCTTCTTCTCGATCGCCGAGCGCAGCGAAGCGGTCGCGTGCTCCCAGATCGCGTCGGAGCCGACCGCGTCCTCGGGCTTGGTCGAGAGGTTCACGTCGAACTTCTCGAAGCCGAAGGTCTGCAGGACCTCCAGCGTCAGGTCGATCACCGCCATCACCTCGGCCTCGATCTGGTCCTCGCGGCAGAAGATATGGGCGTCGTCCTGGGTGAAACCGCGCACACGCATCAGCCCGTGCAGCGCACCGGACATCTCGCGGCGGTACACCGTGCCCATCTCCGCCCAGCGCAGCGGCAGGTCGCGGTAGGAGTGCAACCGGTCCTTGTACATCAGCACATGGAACGGGCAGTTCATCGGCTTGAGCTGGAAGGCCTGATGCTCATCCTCCATCGGCTCGTACATGGACTCGGCGTAGAAGTCCGCGTGGCCGGAGGTCTTCCACAGCTCGAGGTTCGCGATGTGCGGCGACACGACGAAGTCGTAACCCGCCTTCTCGTGCATGTCGTACCAGTACTTCTCGATCTCGCGGCGAATGCGCGCGCCCTTCGGGTGCCAGAACACCAGGCCGCCACCGGCCTCGTCCTGGATCGAGAAGAGATCCAGCTCCTGGCCGATCTTGCGGTGATCGCGGCGCTCGGCCTCTTTCAGGCGTTCCAGGTATTCCTTCAGCTGGTCCTTGTTCGGCCAGGCGGTGCCGTAGATGCGCTGCAGCATCTCGTTGTCGGAGTCGCCGCGCCAGTAGGCGCCGGCCACCTTGGTCAGCTTGAAGGCCTTCAGCTTGCCGGTGGAAGGGATATGCGGGCCGCGGCAGAGATCGACAAAGTCGCCCTGCTTGTACAGCGAGATGTTTTCGCCCTGCGGGATGCTGGCAATGATCTCGGCCTTGTACTCCTCGCCCATGTCGCGGAAGTACTTCACCGCCTCGTCGCGATCCATCAGCGAGCGCTCCACCGGCAGGTCCTGTTTGGCCAGCTCTTTCATCCGCTTCTCGATCTTCTCCAGATCCTCCGGCGTGAAGCCGCGGTCATAGGCAAAGTCGTAGTAGAAGCCGTTCTCGATGGTCGGGCCGATGGTGACCTGGGCCTCGGGAAAGAGCTGCTTGACCGCCTGCGCCATCAGGTGCGCGGTCGAATGCCGGATGATCTCCACCCCCTCCGGGTCGCGGTCGGTCACGATCGCGAGTTCGGCGTCATCGTCGATCTCGTGGCGGGCATCGACCAGCTGGCCATTCACCTTGCCGGCCAGGGTCGCCTTGGCGAGGCCCGGACCGATGTCCTTGGCCACATCCAGCACGGTGACCGGATGATCGAACTCGCGGCGGCTGCCGTCGGGGAGGGTTACTGCGGGCATTGCGAGGCTCCTTCGCCGACCCATACGCGGGGTCGAACGTCGCGTGTAAAAGATTGGAATTGCCGGAAACGACAACGGCGCGAAGCGTATCACACGCCCCGCGCCGTCGGCAGGTTTCCCGGCCAGCTGCCGGGATTCCCGAAGGCCGACTTACATGTTGCCTTCGATAAACAGGTAGGTCCGGTTCACGTTCGGGCGGTGCCAGTCATCGTAATGACGCAGATGCTTGAACTCTTCCAGATCCGCGAGTCGGTCCACCACCTCGCTCAGGGATTCCCAGTCTTCGATCCCCGCGCGCACTTCGCGCACCAGCAACTCAAGGTAATCACCGGTATCCTGGCGCGCCTCGGCCATATCCGTCGCGCGGCCATGACCCGGCACCACAATCTCCGGGTCAATGGACTCCAGGTGCCGGAAGGCCTCCAGCTTTTCCACCGGGTTGCTGAACGGATGAATCCCCAGCATGCGCTCGGTATAGACGATATCGCCGGTAAAGACGACGTCCTCGCCCGGCAGATGGACCATGATGTCACCCGGGAAATGGGCATCCCCGGCATAGATCAGCTCGAAGTCCACGCCGCCCACGCTCAGGGTGTACTCATCGGCATCCACGGGGTTCGGTGCCGGAACCGGCTCGGTGCCCTCCATCGCCTCCTCACCCACGGAGTTGGCCAGCGAGGCGATTTGCCCCTCGCCCCGTTCGGCCTGGGTACTCGCGGTCCGCTGGAGTGCCACCAGTTCCGCGCCCTGCTCGTGGAAGTACCCGTTCCCCAGCCAGCGATGGTCCTGCGAGCCTACGGAGATCACGTGCGTGATCGGCTTGTCGGTCACGCCGGCCATCGCCTTTTCCATGCGCTGGGCTACCTTGTAGCTCGGGCCCGAATCGATCAGCACCACGCCCTCGTCCGTGATCACAAAACCGGTGTTGTTGGTGAACCCCAGATTGACTGGCGTGCGGTTCTCGAGCGAGCCGTAGAAGTAATACACCCGCTCGGTCAGCTGGATCGGCTCCAGCACCTTTTCGATTGGTCGATCCAGCGGCTCGTCTTCCGCCTGCACCGCCATGCCGAGCCCCATCAGACCCAGCGCGAGAAACGCCGCCTGACCCTGGCGCAGAAGAATATTCAATGTCATGTAATTAACTCTCCTTGGGCCTGGCAGCGCACTCGGCGGACAGGCGAATCGATCCCGAAAGCCTTGAGACTTGAATCCCGCGACTCTCGTTCCAAACGCGCAGCTTAACGGACAACAGGAGTATATACGCACCTGCAGATACAGCAGTCGGTTCAACCCCTGCCGGCATGCCGGCGCCGCGAGCGAACCGCGGTCACGCCCCAGCGCGCCAGGAGCGGAAACACACCCGTCGCGACCAGGGACAGCAGCAGCACCGGCGACAGCAGCCCGTCCAGCCCTTGCAACTGCCCCAACTGCGTACCGGCATTGGCGAAAACGACCGTGGCCGGCAGCATGCCCACCAGCGACACCCAGAAATAGGTCCAGGTCCGGATCGGCAGGAGTCCCATCCCGGCATTCACCAGCAGGAACGGGAACACCGGAATCATCCGCAACGCGAAAAGATAGAACGCGCCCTCGCGGACGAAGCCTTCATTGATCCGCCCCAGCTGCCGCCCGTAACGCCGCTGCACCGCATCGCGCGCCAGCGCGCGGGCTGCCAGGAAGGTCAGCGTTGCGCCCAGCGTGGAGGCCAGTGACGACAGCAACGCCCCCCAGACCACCCCGAACAGGGCACCGCCCGCCAGGGTCATCACCACGATGCCCGGCACGGAAAACGCGGCGACCACCGCATACGCGACAAAGAACAACGCGGCCGTGGACAGGGGCCGTGCATCCCGCCACGCCTCCATCTCCCCGCGCGCGGCCCTCAGGCTCTCGAGGTCCAGCCCCGTTCCCACTCCGGCCAGCAGACAGACGCCGACCAGAGCCATCAGTGCGGCCAGCAGCCCCCAGTAGTAACGGTTCAAGCGCGGTTCCTCGCGTGCAGCTCGGCGAAACCATGCGCGGCAAACCCGTACACTGCAAGTATGAACACATCGCAACCGCATCCGTACGACGCACTGAAGCCCGGGGTGATCCTCGACGCGGTCGAGACCACCGGGCTGCGCTGCGACGGGCGCCTGCTGGCGCTGAACAGCTACGAGAACCGGGTCTACCAGGTCGGCATCGAGGACGCCACGCCGGTGATCGCCAAGTTCTACCGGCCCGGGCGCTGGTCGCCGGATGCCATCCGCGAGGAACATGCCTTCAGCCAGGAACTGGCCACGCGCGAGGTCCCGGTGGTCGCCCCGCTGGCGGACGATCGGGGCGAAACGCTGCACGAACACGCGGGCTTCCTGTTCGCCGTCTACCCGCGCTGCGGTGGCCGCGCGCCGGATCTGGAACAGCGCGAGACGCTGGTGCGCATTGGCCGCTTCATCGCGCGTATCCACGAGGTCGGGCGCGCCGACCGTTTTCGCGAGCGCCCGGTACTGGATCCCGTGCCACGTGGCGAGGAAGCGCGCCAGGCCGTGCTCGCCTCCGGCTATCTGCCACTGGAACTGGAATCGGTCTACCGCGACCTCAGCGCCGACCTGCTCCAGCGCATCCAGCGCACACTCGACAGCATTGGCCCGGTCCAGCAGCTGCGCCTGCATGGCGACACCCATCCCGGCAACATCCTGTGGACCGACGACGGGCCGCACTTCGTGGATCTGGACGATGCCTGCACCGGTCCGGCGATGCAGGATCTGTGGATGTTCCTGTCCGGCGAGCCCCCGGAGATGGCGTGGCAGATGCAGGCCCTGCTGGAGGGCTACGAGACCTTCGTGCCGCTGGATCGGCGCGAGCTTGGCCTGATCGCCCCGCTGCGCACCCTGCGCATCCTGCGGCATGCCGCCTGGCTGGCCCGCCGCGCCGACGACCCGGCCTTCATCGACGGCTTCCCGGTCTTCTACACCCCGCGCTACTGGGAAGACCACATCCTCACCCTGCGCGAGCAGGCCGCCGCCCTCGACGAGCCCGCCCTGGATCTCGGCTACTGACCCCTTGGCGCCGGGTCTCGCGCGCCAATTCAGGCCGAAACGGGCTCGGGACGGCTGCCCGGGATCGCGCCCAGGCCACGGTAGTGCTCCAGGAGCTGGCGGCCACTGGCGACCAGGTCATCGGTGACCTCCAGTTCGAAATCGCCAGCCACCCGACGGATCTGTTCGGCGCCCGTCGCCGGCGCCTCGAGCACACGCCACAGCAGGCGGGCACCGAGCGGATTCAGCTCGGCGAAGCGCACCCGCTCCTCGCCCGAGCGATAGGCCAGCAGATAGGTCGGGACCTCACCCGGCTGTTCCGGCTGGAACTCCGCCCCGATGCGATGCACCGGATACTCGTAGGCGAGCAGACGCGCGGTGGCGGAGAACACCGGGACCCCGGTCATCAGGTCGCCCGTGCGGTCGAGGTCCGCAGGGCGCGTATCCTCGGCGTAGACCAGTTCCGTCTCGACCCGCTCGTAATGGGCCAGCTCCGCCAGAAACGGCGGATCACCGGGCTGCCCCGAACGCTCGTCCGCCAGGTAGCGCACGAACTCCGCCGCCAGTTGCGGGAAGTACGGCGTCTCGCTGCCATGATCACGGTAGAAATCGCGTACCAGCTGTTCCCATGCGGCGGCTTCCAGCAACCCGCGCAAGACCGGAAACCCCCTGGCCAGCAGGTTCGCCACGTTGTTGAAGAACAGCCGCCGGTAGATCGCCAGGCGCCGGCTCTCGATGCCTTCCGGCGCCGGGTAGCGTTCGGGGTCGCGCAGATGCCGCGCGAATGCCGCCTGGATCTGCTGGAAGTCGGTCTCAGGCATGCAGGATACGCTCTTCCTGCCCTGCCCGCGCCTGGAGCTGCATATCGCGGATGCGGTTGGTCTCCGCCAGGAGCTCCTCCAGCGGCGGGAAATTGAAATCACGCTCGAGCAGCGTCGGCACCGGGCCGATGCGCGCGTAGGTCTCGCCCAGCAGATCCCAGACATCGCTGCAGATCGGCTGGCCATGGGTATCGACGCGCAGATCCGGCGCCTCGGCCTCGTGCCCCGCGATATGCAGATAGCGCACCCGCTCCAGGGGCATCGCGTCGAGAAACTCGGTCGGCGCGTAGCCGTGGTTGATGCTGTTGACGACCACGTTGTTCACGTCCAGCAGCAGGTCGCAGTCGGCCTCCTCCAGCACCGCGCGAACAAACGTGATCTCGTCGAGTTCGGCCCCCACCGGGGTGTAATACGAGACGTTCTCCAGGGCCATCCGGCGCCCGAGGATGTCCTGTACCTGACGTACGCGGTCGGCCACGTAGTGCACCGCCGCCTCGGTAAACGGGATCGGCATCAGGTCATACAGATGCCCCTGGCCATCGCCACAGGCCGAGAGATGCTCGCTGTAATCCTCGATCCCGTGAGTATCCAGGAAGGTCCGCAGGTCCTGCAGGAAGGTTCGGTCCAGCGGGCGCGGCCCGCCGATGTCGAGGGACAGCCCGTGGCAGACAAAGGGCTGGGCCTCGGTATATTCGCGAAAGATGCGCCCCAGGCGTCCGCCCAGGTGCATCCAGTTCTCCGGCGCCGCCTCGAAGAAGCCCAGGCGTTCCGTCGCCTCCGGGGCCTCGGCCAGCGGGCCCAGAAGGGCCCGCCGCAAACCGAGCCCGGCACCGCTGACGCGGGCCGGGTTGACGGGCCTGACGCTCCTAGCCGCCACAGGTCCCCTCTCCACAGGCCCCTTCGGAATCCTTGTCGTCGCCGGATCCGCCGCAGGTGCCTTCGCCACAGCTACCTTCGCTGTCCTTTCGTTCTCCGGCACCGCCGCAGGTACCTTCTCCGCAGGCCCCTTCGGCCAGCATCAGCGGCGACTGGCCACCCTGCTGATAGCCGTGGTTCAGGTCGGCCGATGCGAACACCGGGCTGGTGGCCATGGCCATACCGATCGCCGCGCTGCCGACGGCCCCGGCGAGGGTCTTGGTGGAAAACAGATCGTTCTTCATGATTTCACTCCTCGTCTTGCGATTATGGACCCTTGGCTTATAGACCCTTGGGTTATAGACCCTTGAGCTATAGAACCCGGCCCCGTTCAGTAATGGCTGCTCGCACAGCTCTTGGTGTTATCCCCTGCCCATCATCCTCCGACGGATGTAGTAGTCGATGCTGACATAGCGCCCCGCCCCCCAGAAGAACAGGACCAGCAGCATCACGAAAAAGGTCGCGGCCATCTCGATCCCGTTGTTGACGATGGCAAAGTTTCCGGTCTCGGTCAGCCAGTTATAGTTGCCATGTTCCTGCAGGATGGACTTGGCCCGGTCCAGGCGCATCTGCGCCTGTTCGATCCCGGAACAGTTGAACAGACACATCATCGGGTCGGAGATGCGCTGCCAGCCGTGTTCGAGATGCACGGTGACCGCCGCCACGACCATCGTGATCATCAGCGGGATGGAGAACCAGCGCGTGGCCAGCCCAAGCAGCAGCGCGATCGCGCCCAGCACCTCGGCATAGGCCGACAACAACACCATCAGATACGGGAACGGCATGCCCAGGCCCCAGTCCGCGTTGCCGAACCACATCACCACGCTTTCCTTCGGCAGCAGCCCGTCCAGCTTGTTGGTCCCCGCCATCCAGAAGATGGGGGCGAGGTAAAGCCGCAACAGCAAGGGCGCCAGGAAATCCGCGCCGCGCGTCCAGTCAAGCCAGCCCTGTATCCGTACCATCAAGTTTCCCGTCGCGCCCATGATGCCCTTCTCCATTTCGTCTGCTACTGGATGAAAGCCTAGACCGACCGCGTCGCCAGTACGCGGGGTCAGACACCGGCGTTTATGTTCGAGCGTCCAGATCCCCCCCTCATGGCCACAAAACGGCGGAAACCCGGGGCACAACGGTCTAAGGTGAATCCCAACCACAAGGGAAAAGGACGTTCAATGGATATCAGCCCGCACGAAGATGTGCTGTCGACGGTACTGGCGGCCTACAACCTGCGCGCGCGCATCGACACCAACCCGCGGCTGTGCGGGGAATGGCAGCTCAGCACCGCGGGTTCGGGGAATGCCAGCTTTCACCTGGTCGGCGAAGGCGGCTGCTATCTGCACATGGAGGATATGGCCCCCGTCTGGATGGAGGCCGGCGATCTGCTGTTGCTGCCCCACGACGACTGGCACCTGATGGCCAGCCGCGACACCGTGCCCGATCGGGACAACCACCTGACGCTGGTCGAGGGTGCGGATCCGCCGGACACCCCGGTCACGCAGCTCCTGTGCGGGCACTTCGAGTTCGATTCCGGCCGGCGCAACCCGATCCTGGCCGCTCTCCCCGACCACATCATCATCCGCCGTCGCGAATCGGGCGAACGCCTGGCGCATCTGGCGGATCTCATGAACATCGAACTCGCGGAGCGTTCCTCGGGCTACCGGCCGGTGCTGGATCGTCTGGCGGATACGCTGTTCGTGATGGCCGTGCGCCATCACATCTGCACCCAGCGCGAGCACTCGGAGGGATCCCTGATCGCGGCCCTGGCGGATGACCGCATCCGTCGCGCGCTGGATGCCCTGCACGCCCGGCCCGAGGCGAGCTGGACCCTGGAAGGCCTCGCCGGCGAGGCGGCCATGTCGCGCAGCAGCTTCGCCGAGCGCTTCCACACCCTGGTCGGGCAGACCCCCATCGACTACCTGACGCAGTGGCGCATGGTCCTGGCCGAGCGGCTGCTGCGCGATGGCCGCGAGTCGGTCGCCAGCGTGATGGACGCGGTGGGCTATACCTCGGAGGCGGCCTTTCGCAAGGCCTTCAAGCGGGTACACGGGTTCGGGCCGGGACGCCTCCGGCAACTGCTGCGCCGTCTGGGCTCCGGCCCGGCCTGAAGGCAGCCGTCAGAAGGTATTCGCGACGCTGGCCACGCCCGGTGCCCGCGAGCGGACCAGGCGTTCGACGACATTCTTGAGATCCAGCGTGGAACGCGGGCAGCCGACACAGGCTCCCTTCAACCGAACCCGCACGGTGCGCCCATCGAGTTCGACGAACTCGATATCGCCCCCGTCCTGCATCAGGATTCGCCGCGCCTCCTCGATCGCGGCGCGCACGGCGTCCTCGTCGATCGGACCGTCGGCGGGCACGTCCGCCGCCTCGCGCTGCGCATGGGTCTGGGCACGGTCCAGACGCAGCGCGAGTTCCGGGTCCAGCTCCTCGATCGCGTCGAGTTCCTCTTCACTGTAGACGTGATCGGGCTCGTCGCTCAGCAGATGCGAGACGTCCACCATCACCTGCGCATTGTCGGGTCCAGCCATGCTCGGGCCTCCGGGTACTCGGCTTTTGGCCAGTATAGCAACGCCCCGCTCCAGCCCAGCGCGAAGCCGCACCCGCCAGCCGGGATCCGCTTCCTCGCGCCCCGGAGGCCAGCGCAGGCGCATGCGCAAGCGGCGCAGGTCCTCCGGGTGCAACCGGCCCGCGTGCAGCCAGAGACGCCGGACCCGACCGGTCTCCGGGAGCCGGACCACCAGGATCACCATCCCGCGCAGCACCCGGGTATCGGGCAGGATCTCCACCCAGTCCACCCGCTCCTGGCGCAGTCCTTCGGCCGTGGCCAGCCACGTCGCGCCATCGGGCGTCTGGCCCAGCCAGTCCCAGGCCGGTGGCCGTGACCGCGCCTGCCATACCCACCCGGCCACCGCCAGTCCAAACACTGGCATGAGCGTCCACAACGGGCTGTACGTCAGCACGTACCCCACGACCGCCAGCAGCAGGAGGATCTGGCCCGCGAGCGCGAGCCGAGGAACAAGCGGATCAGGCCGGAGACGCAGCCTGAGCGGCGGCGCGGATCGCCGGGACAAGACGGGCTATCCCGTCGTCCACCGTGGTCTGGCGACCCATGACCACGTCCAGCAACACATTGTCGGGGTAGTCGAGCAGGCGCTCGAAGGCATCGCGACCCTCCTGGTCCAGTTGCGCATATCCCTGCGCGAGAAACTGCCCGAGCAGCCAGTCGTTCTCCAGCATGCCACGGCGGCAGCGCCAGCGGGTGCGGCTGTCGGGTTCCATCACCAAAACGCCCGTCCAGGCCCCTGGTAGGAGCCTGCTTGCAGGCGAAGCCCCTGCCCGCGTCTGGCTTTGGCGGGGGCATTCGCCTGCAAGCAGGCTCCCACGGGGGCCCGCTTGAGACGGTGCATGGCGCCGGTCACAGCGACTTCTTCAGCATGGTGCGGCGAATGTCGCTGATCGCCCGGCTCGGGTTCAGGCCCTTCGGGCAGACCTGGGTGCAGTTCATGATGGTGTGGCAGCGGTAGAGCTTCCAGGCATCGTCCAGCTGGGCCAGGCGGTGATCGGTGGCCTCGTCGCGGCTGTCCTGGATGAAGCGCGCGGCCTGCAGCAGTGCGGCCGGGCCGAGGAATTTGTCCGGATTCCACCAGTACGACGGGCAGGCGGCAGAACAGCAGCCGCACAGGATGCACTCGTACAGCCCGTCCAGTTCTTCACGATCCTCGGGGCTCTGCTTGCGCTCGACCTCGGGCTCCGGGCTGTCGTTGACCAGCCAGGGCTCGGCCTTGCGGTACTGGTCCCAGAAGTTGCCCATGTCCACGATCAGGTCGCGGATCACCGGCATCCCCGGGAACGGGCGCAGCGTGACCGGCGCTTCCAGATCCGCCAGCGGCGTGATGCAGGCTAGACCGTTCGTGCCGTTGATGTTCATGCCGTCCGAGCCGCAGACCCCGTGCTGACAGGAGCGGCGAAAGCCCAGGGAATCGTCCTGCTCCTTCAGCAACAGCAGCGCATCCAGCAGCATCATCCCCGGCTCGACCTGGTCGTCGGGCAGGGTGAAGCGCTGCATCTTCGGCAGCGTATCCGTCTCCGGGTTGAAGCGGTAGATCGAGAATTCCATCCGTACCTTCCTTCAGCGCCTGCTGATGCGGTTCGCGGCGCGAACCGCATCCCGCAGAGCGTTGCATTCCCGACAGGCCATCAGTACACGCGCTCCTTCGGCGGGAACGAGGCCACGGTGTTCGGCTGGGTGCGCACCGGCTTGTAGTCGAGGCTGTCGTCCGCCAGCGAGTACAGGCTGTGCTTGAGCCAGTGCTGGTCGTCGCGCTCGGGGAAGTCGATGCGCGAATGTGCCCCGCGGCTCTCCTCGCGCCCCAGCGCGGAGCGGATGGTCGCGATCGCGCAGTCCATCAGGTTCTCCAGCTCCATCGCCTCCACCCGTGCGGTGTTGAAGGTGGCCGAGTGGTCCGCGATCACTGCATGGTTCAGGCGCTCGCGCAGCGCGCGGACCTTCTCCACCCCCTCGCGCATCACCTGGTCGCTGCGGAATACCGAGCAGTGGTCCTCCATCACCTTGCGCAGTTCGCGCTTGAGCGGTTCGACCTGCTCGGCGGAGCCGTCGCCCGGGTCCTTGCGATCCCAGCGCGTCAGTCGCGCCATCGCCTGCTCCACGGCCGTCTCGTCCAGCGGGCGGTGGTAGCGGTTCTCGGCCAGGTACTCGAGGATGTGGTTCGCCGCTGCGCGGCCGAACACCAGGATATCCAGCAGCGAGTTACCGCCCAAGCGGTTGGCGCCATGAACCGAGACACAGGCGGCCTCCCCGGCCGCGTACAGCCCCGGCACCGGGTCCTCCGGGGTGTCCTTGACCGGCGCCACCACCTGGCCAAAGCGGTTGGTCGGGATCCCGCCCATGCTGTAGTGACAGGTCGGAAAGATCGGGATCGGCGCCTCGATCGGATCCACCCCGAGGAAGGTAATGCTCGTCTCGCGGATGCCCGGCAGACGCTGCATGATCGTGTCCGCGCCCAGATGGCGCAGATCCAGCAGCACATGGTCTGCGTTGCGCCCGCAGCCGCGGCCCTCGCGCACCTCGGTGGCGATGGAGCGGCTGACCACGTCGCGCGAGGCCAGGTCCTTGGCCCGCGGGGCGTAGCGCTCCATAAAGCGCTCGCCCTCGGAGTTGATCAGGAACCCGCCCTCGCCGCGCGCGCCCTCGGTAATCAGCATGCCGCGCCCGGCGATCCCGGTCGGGTGGAACTGCACGAACTCCATGTCCTCCAGCGGCACCCCGGCGCGCAGGGCCATCGCCATACCGTCGCCGGTATTGATCAGGGCGTTGGTGGTGGTGCGGAACAACTGCCCCGCCCCGCCGGTGGCGATCAGCGTGGTCTTCGCCTCGATCACGATCGGCTCGCCGGTCAGGATCTCGAAGGCCAGCACCCCGAGCACGAAGCCCTGCTCGTCGCGCAGCAGGTCCACCGCGAAGTACTCGTCGAAAAAGTGCGTACGCGCGCGCAGGTTCTGCTGGTACAGCGAGTGCAGAATGGCGTGCCCGGTGCGGTCAGCCGCCGCACAGGTGCGCGCCGCCTGGTCCTGGCCGAAGTTCTGGCTCTGCCCGCCGAATGCGCGCTGGTAGATATTGCCGTTGTCCAGGCGCGAGAACGGCACGCCGAAGTGGTCCAGCTCGTAGACCACCTTGGGCGCGGCGCGGCACATGTATTCGATTGCGTCCTGATCGCCCAGGTAGTCCGACCCCTTCACGGTGTCGAACATGTGCCAGTGCCAGGAGTCCGGCAGCACGTTGGCCAGCGCGGCGTTCACCCCGCCCTGCGCGGCCACCGTGTGCGAGCGCGTGGGAAACACCTTGGAGACCACCGCGACCTGGGCATCGCCGTTGGACAGCTGCAGCGCGGCGCGCAGGCCCGCGCCGCCGGCGCCGATGATCAGGGCGTCGAATTTGCGCCGTGCCACGTTCATGCCAGTCCCTTCATGCAAGCCCCGCTCGAATCAGAATGAATAACGCCCACAGGCCCGTCAGGAGCAACCCGCCGCCACCGAGCACGAACACCACAAGCCGTGCACCGGGGGCGTGCACGTAGTCCATCGCCACGTCGCGCAGGCCGATCCACGCATGCAGCCAGAGCAGCAACACGAACACGGCTGTCAGCAGCCCCACCACCGGGTGTCCCATCACCGCCAGCCAGGCCGCATGGTCCGCCGGCGCGGCCAGCACGAAGAACCCCAGGGCGAGAATTACGTACACGCCCACATAGACCGCCGTGATGCGCTGCAGCAGCCAGGCGCGCTGTCCGCTCAACAGCTTCACAGCACCAGCCCCAGCCAAACCAGCGCGGTGGCCAGAAGGCCGGCGTACAGCGCATCACGCGCCGTGCGCAGCGAGCCCTCGCGATCCTCCCCGATACCGAATTCCATCAGCAGGTAGCGAATGCCGGCGAACAGGTGATGCAGCAGCCACCACAGCCCGAGCGCCAGCGCCGCCAGGCCGAGCGGATGGTGGATGATCGCGATCACCTGTGCGAAGCCCGCGGGGCTGGCCAAGGAGCGGTCCAGCAGCCAAAGCAGCACGGGAATCGACAGAATCAGGAAGACGCCGGTAATCCGGTGCAGAATGGAGACCACGGCATTCAGCGGCAGTCGGATCTTGCGCAAATCCAGAAAGACGGGACGTCCCTGCCGAGTCATGCCACCCCCTTGAACAAAGATAAAGAATCCAGGGCTGACACCCTGTGAAAGGTTCGTCTACTATCGAGCCGCTTGGTTCAGCTTACCACCTCAATCCAGTGCAGCGCTGCCTTCCCGGGCGTCCCGGCCACCGATGGCGAATCGGTCCGGCGGCGCGCGGCGACGAGCACTGCCACAGGAGAATCCCGATGCGCGAAGACTGGAAACACCACTTGATCGACGCCGGCGCCGAGTTCGAGGAGGACGACCTCCTGCACTACGGCAACCCGGAGCGCGAGCGCCGCATGGCCGTCAACGGCGAGGTGATCTGCGACCTCTCCCACCGCGGTCTGCTGGAGGTGCGCGGCGACGACGCCACCGACTTCCTGCAGGGGCAGTTCGGCAACGACATCCACGCGGTGGACGCGCAGCACAGCCAGCTCTCCAGCTACTCCAGCCCCAAGGGGCGGGCCTATGCCGTGTTCCGCGTGCTGCGCACGGCGGACGGCTACCTGCTCGAGATGCCGGCGGACCGGATCGAGCCGGTCGCCAAGCGCCTGCAGATGTTCGTGCTGCGCGCGAACGTGATCATCGAGCACGCCGGGGACTCCCGCATCCACTTCGGCTTTTCCGGACCGGATGCCGAGAAGGAGCTGACCAACGCTCTGGGCGTGTGTCCCGGCGCGCCGGAAGAGGTGGTCGAGAAGAATGGCGTGACCGTCGTCCGGGTACCCGGAATGCACCCGCGCTTCGAACTGTTCGGCGAGATCGACGCCATGCGCCGCGCCTGGGACAGCCTGAACGTCCACGCGGCCCCGGTGGGCCCGCGTGACTGGGCACTGCTGGACATCCTTGCCGGCGTCCCGACGGTGGTGGAGGAAACCACCGAGATGTTCGTCCCGCAGATGCTGAACCTGCACGCCCTCGGCGCGATCAGTTTCGAGAAGGGCTGCTACCCGGGGCAGGAGGTGGTGGCGCGCATGCACTACCTCGGCAAGCTCAAGCGGCGCATGTTCCGCCTGGCCATCCATACCCAGACCCCGCCGCAACCCGGCTCGCCGGTCTTTCGCGCGGACGGCAAGCCGGAGCAGTCGGATGGCGAGATCGTCGCGGCCGAACTCCACCCGGACGGGCTCTACTCCGCCCTTGCGGTCGTGCAGGTGGCCGCCGCGGAAGGCGAGCTGCGCTGGGGTGCCCCGGATGGCGCAACGGCCGAGGTGGTCGATCTCCCCTACGCCGTCCCGGAAGGAGCCTGACGCATGCGCTTCCTGTTCTTCTTTTTCGTCCTCATCCTGCTGGCGCTGTGGGCGGCCTTCTTCAGCCGCCCCAACAACCCCACGCTGTCCAACTGGCTCTACGTGCTGGCCGGTGTGCTGGCCGTGCTGTTCCTGATCGGCTACCTGCGGCTCGACGGGGTCATATGAGTCCGCTCCGGGCCGGCCACGCCGGCCCGGTAGCGCATCACGACGCCAGGCGCGCCCGGGGATCCGCCACTGATTTGCCCAGGCAGGTCTCCAGTTCGCGCGCCCGCCGCGCGTGCCGCCCCGACAGGGCGAAGCCGGCGAGCCGTCCGTCGGCGTGATATTCCAGGTGGCGCCCGGCCCCATCGGCGCTGATCTCCACCCATTCCCCGGTATCCACCGGCGGCGGGCAGACATTCAACGGCAGGCTCCCCGTCTTGACCTGTACGACACCGGCATCCGGTCGGTAGACCGTCGCCTCGCCCGACAGGGTCCGCGCCAGCGCCGCCGCCTGGCCACGCAGGGACTCCACGTACGGGCGCAGCCGCCCCTCGAACTCGCAGCCATCGCCCAGGGCGAAGATCGCCGGATCGGTCGTGCGCAACAGCGCATCCACCTCGATCCCGCGGTCGCAGGACAGGCCCACGCGCTCCGCCAGGTCGCGCTGGGGCTCCAGGCCCAGCGCGGTGATCACCACCTCGGCCTCCAGTGTCGCTCCGTCATCCAGCACGAGGCGCCGTGTTGCATCCGTTACCGGTTCGATGCGCTCGACGGTGGCCTCGGTGTGCCACTGCACGCCATGATTCGCGAGTGCCTGCTGCAGGTCATCGCCCAGCGACCGGGGCAACAGCCCGGCCAGCGGCTGCGACGCACATTCGACGAGGTGCACGGGGTGGCCACCGGCCGCCAGGTCGTCCGCCAGTTCGCAGCCCACCAGACCTGCCCCGATGATGGCCACCCGGGTATGGGCAGGCGCGCCGCCACCGGCCTCCAGCGCCCCGCGCAGGGCCCGATAGTCCTCCAGCGTGTTCACGGCCAGGGGGGGCGTGGCGCCGCCGGGGAACGCCATCCTGCGCGGCCGGGCGCCAGTGGCCAGCACCAGCTGGCCGTACGGCACACCCCCGCGCGCTGTGATAAGGCGCTGCTGCGCACGGTGAATATCCAGCACCCGCACGAAGGGCATCAGGTCGATCCCGAGCCGCGCCGCCCGCGCCGATCCGGTCTCTTCGACCAGGTCCTCGACCGTGGTACCGTGCGCGAAGGCGTTGGAGATCCGCGGCTTGGTGTAGTAATCGCCCGAGTCGGCCGTCAGCAGGCGGATGGTCCGCCGCGGATCCCGCTCGCGCAGGGCCTCGGCCAGGGCCCAGCCGGCCATGCCGCCACCGACGATCACCACCGCATCCGGGTCGGCCATACCGCTCCCGGCACTCCAGGCCATCGCGGCGGCGCCCGCGTCCGCCGTTTCGGCGCGCGGTTCCAGCGCGGTGAAGTCGGCCTTGGTCACGTTGCAGTCGGGGCAGTACCAGTCGTCGGGGATATCCTCGAAGCGGGTCCCCGGCGCCAGGCCGGAATCCGGATCGCCCTTGGCCTCGTCGTAGATATAGCCGCAGACCTTGCAGATATAGCGCTTGAATGCGTCGGTTTCGGTACTCATCGCGCGGCCTCCACGGCGTCGAGAATGGCCTGCAGTTTCGGGTCCAGTTCGGATCCGATGGCCTCCAGGTCGGGGTTGGCCCACGGCGCGAACACCTCCCGCGCGGAACGCGTGCTGATACGCAGGATGTCGCCATCACCGGACACATGGATACGCAACGGGATGTCGATGCCCGCAGGCTTGCAGGCCTCCCAGACACGCACCGCGTAGCTCGGGTGAAAGACCTCGAGGATCTGATCGGTCGGCACCTCGACCCCAATCTTCGCGGCATTGGCCTGACCATTGATATGCGAGACCAGCTTCAGGCCCTGGGCATCGATCGCCGCCTTCAGGGTGTCGACGGCCGCCTCGGGATCCATTCGGGTAGTAATTTCCAGCATGGCGATTCCTTGATTCGGCCCGGGGCCCGGGGGCCCCGACCGTGGGTGGTGGTTTCAGTGCGCGTGGATGCGCGCAAGCTCCTTGCGCAGGTGCTTGATGGCCGGTGTCACGATGGCCACAAAGTACGACTCGCGCAGCTTGCGCTGGGCCGCCGCATCCGCCTTGTATCCGCGCGCCCCGCAGTGCAGCAGGGCCGACTGCGACGCGCGCAGGGACAGCTCGGACCCGGTCAGGCGCATCTGCAGCACGTCCGCGAAGAACCGCTCGGATTCGTCGAACGGCGTCTCGGCCAGCGCATAACAGGCCGCGCGCCCGTCCTCCAGGGCCTCTTCCAGTTCGCCGACCTGGTCGTCGAGATAGCCGTTTACGTGCGCCAGGGTCTCGTTGGCCTCGCGCATCGTGCGCAGGCAGCCGTCGATGAGCCCCAGCCCCATGCCCATCTGCAGCAGCACGAAGCCCGGACGGATCCGGCGGATGTACTCGGGGAGCGAGTCGGCCAGCACGTGGGCATCGGGCACGAATACGCGGTCGAAGTGGCAACCGAAGGTGCGCGACCCCTCCAGGGCCGTGAACTCGGGGCAGGCCGTCAGGCTGAAGCCGGGGTCGGCGCAGTTGATCAGCGCCATCACCGGGCGCGGGTTCGCGTCGGTGGTCCGGAAGATCGCGCCGAAGTAGTGATCCTCGCCCAGGTTGGACACCCAGGGCAGCGACCCGGAGACCACATAGCCCCCGTCCACGCGTTCGGCGGAGAGTTTCAGGTCCTCGATGTTGGCGAACCATTTCATCGGGTTGGACAGCGCGGTGGCGCCCAGCGCCTCGCCATTGGCCAGCTTCGGCAGCGCCTCGCGCTTGAGTGTGTCCGAGCTGCTGTTCTCCACGTACCAGGCGCAGGCGTTCTGGCACCAGGCCACGAACCCGGTGGTCATGCATTCGGCCGAGATCACCTCGGTGGCGCGGATCGCGCTGGCAATGTCGGTGGTGCCACTGGCGTTCTGGCTGGCAAGATGGCGGTTGAAGGCGCCGAGGCGGCCAGCCTCGCGCAGAAAATCCTCGGGGTACAGGCCTTCGCGGTCGATACGGGCGGTCAGTGGCGCGAGGTCGCGTTCCACCAGCGCCTGCAGCGCGGCGTCGGCATCCGCCGGCCCTGCGGCCGGCGACACCCCCGTCACGTCTTGAGTGCGGGTTTCGAGCATTGGGTTTTACTCCCGTAAAGATCCAGTAACCGGTTCAGGCCAGCTCGACGCTGACGTTGACCGGGTTGCGCATGGTGTTGGCGACCGGCGACCAGAAGTCGGCATGCGCCACCAGGTCCTTGAGCTGCTCCTCGCTGGCATCGCCTTCCAGGTGCGCCTTCACGCGGATGTCGGAGAAACCGAGGTGCTTGTTGACGTCGGTGTCGCCCACGCCCCATACGGCGGTCACGTTGATATCCCCTTCCAGAGTGAGTTCGAGCTTGGTCAGCGTGATGCCGCGGTCGATCGCGTTGGCGTGCATGCCCACCGACAGGCAGGCGCCCAGGCTGGCGAGAACGGCCTCGGAGGGATTCGGCGCGGTGTCGTCACCGAGCAGGTGCGGCGGCTCGTCGATTACGTGGGCATCCAGATCGCGCACGTAGGTCAGGTTGCGGAACTTGCCCTCGCAGACCGTGGTGGCCTTCAGGGTCACGATGCTTTCGGGGTTGGCCTTGCCCTTGGCGGCCAGGCCGTTCAGGCCGTCCTGGTCGATCGGCTCCAGGCCGTTGACGGTCAGGGAGGTGGTGGCTTCGGCTACGGACATGGTGATACTCCTCGCAGTTGGGATTCGTGGTTCCCCGGCGTTCGACCGGGTCGCCCATCCCGGTGCAGAAGCCGTGCCAACATCGCGCACACCGCACCACAAGGCCGTTTTCGGGACGTCGCTCCGGAATCGCCCCGTCACCCGACGACCATTTCGTCCACTTTGTCCACCCGGAATCGGCCGCTTTGTCCGGATTGTCCATTGCGCATGCCCCGCGCCGGATCGCCCCGGCTTGCCGGCGCACCCACCCTGCCTCCCGGTATTTCGCGTCAGCACGCCGTTTCGAACCCGCCAACGATGAAAATCCCGGGGATCAGGACGGGTTTGGCACGTCCCTTGTAAGGAACCTTCTGAACGCGCCGTCGAGGCGATCCGCCCGGCGGCTCATGAACGAAGGATCAAGAGGGACACGCCATGGGCGCCGCCATCTCCATCGACTACATCACCCATCACTATCCCGGGCAGGAAGCCCCCACGCTGAAGGACATCCAGGTCAACATCGCGCCGGGCGAGACCGTGGCCCTGATCGGCCAGAGTGGCTGCGGCAAGTCCACCCTGCTGCACATGCTCGCGGGGTTGCTGATGCCCAGCGATGGCTGCGTGCGCATCAACGGCCACCAGGTGATCAAGCCGAGTCCGCGCTGGAACATGATGTTTCAGAAGCCCTCGCTCTACCCCTGGATGACCGTGCGCAAGAACGCCTCGCTGGGCCTGATCTTCCAGGGCCGCAAGCGCGACATGCGCGAGCGCATCGACCAACTGCTGGAGACCGTCGGCCTGACCGACAAGGCCGAGGTCAACGTGCAGTCGCTCTCCGGCGGCCAGCAACAGCGTGTCGCCCTGGCGCGCAGCCTGGCCACCGACCCCGAGTTGCTGCTGCTCGATGAACCGTTCTCGGCTCTGGATGCCTTCACCCGGGTCGCCCTGCAGGACGAGGTCACCCGCCTGGCCCGCGAGCGCGGCATCTCCGTGGTGTTCGTCACCCACGACATCGAGGAGGCCGTGGCCATGGCCGACCGCGTGCTGGTCATGGGCTCCAACCCCGGCACGATCACCGCCGAGCTGAGCATCGAAATCGACCACCCCCGCGACCGCAACAGCCAGGCCTTCGTCGACCGCAAGGCCGAACTGATGGGCTACTTCGGAGCCACTCGAAGCCCCAGCACCGCTCCGGAAGCCGCCGAGTCCGAGACCGCTTCGCCTGACACGGAAGACGAAAGCCAGGCGACCGAACCGACCACATCCGAATCCCGGGCACGCGTACGCGCTGCCTGATCCACCGCCGCCACTGCCCGACCCTGACCGAGGAACCACCACCATGTGCAACTGCGACAATCACCATGACATCGACCGCGAGCTGGACAGCCTGCTGGACCGCAGCTTTTCCCGTCGCAACTTCCTGCGCACCGCCGCCGTCGGCGGCCTTGCCGGCACCGGGCTGGCCCTGCCCGGCTCGCTGTTCGGTGCCGAACCGGGCAGCCTGGAGGACCCCGAGGGCGTCGTCAGTGACTTCGACGGCGTCGTGCGTATCGGTTACATCCCGATCACCGATGCCGCCGCGCTGCTGGTCGCCCACTCCGAGGGCTATTTCGAGGACGAAGGCCTGGAGGTCGCCGACCCGACCCTGATCCGCGGCTGGTCGCCGCTGATCGAGTCCTTCGCCGCCAACCGTTTCAACCTGGTGCATCTACTCAAGCCGATCCCGCTGTGGATGCGCTACCAGAACGACTTTCCGGTCAAGATCATGTCCTGGGCCCACACCAACGGCTCTGCCGTGGTCACCGGGCGCCACGTCGACGTGCAGTCGTTCTCCGACCTGGGCGGCAAGAGCGTGGCCGTCCCCTACTGGTATTCGATGCACAACGTGGTCATGCAGATGGCCCTGCGCGACGCCGGCCTGACGCCGGTGATCCGCGACCAGGGCTCGGCGCTGGAGGCGCACGAGGTCAATCTGATGATCATGCCGCCGCCGGACATGCCGCCGGCCCTCGCCGCGCGCTCCATCGATGCCTACATCGTCGCCGAGCCGTTCAACGCGGCCGGCGAATTGCTGGCCCGCGGCAACGTGCTGCGCTTTACCGGCGACATCTGGAAGAACCATCCCTGCTGCGTGGTCTGCATGAATGAGCGCCTGACCGACCGCGAGCCGGAGTGGACGCAGAAGGTCATGAATGCCGTGGTCCGCGCCCAGGGCACCATCCAGGAGGACAAGAAGAGCATCGCCACAATGCTCTCGCGTGACGGCAAGGGCTACCTGCCTATGCCCGCCAACGTGGTGGAACGCGCGATGACGAACTACCACGACGACAGCACCTACGCCGACAGCGGCGCGATCCGTCACCCCGAATGGGAGAACGGCCGCATCGACTTCTCGCCCTGGCCGTATCCGTCCGCGACGAAAATGCTGGTGGGCGCGATGAACGAGACCCTGGTCGGTGGCGACACCACCTTCCTTGAAGGCCTGGACCCGGACTTCGTGAAGGATGACCTGGTGAACTACGACTTCGTGCGCAAGGCGATGGAGACCCACACCGCGTGGCAGGGTGCCCCGGGTGTGGACATGGATTCGCCGTTCGCCCGCGAGGAGGTGGTGGTCCTATGAACCGCGAAGCCACGC
The DNA here is from genome assembly GCF_000381445.1 of Thioalkalivibrio sp. ALE22. Lineage (NCBI taxonomy): Bacteria > Pseudomonadati > Pseudomonadota > Gammaproteobacteria > Chromatiales > Ectothiorhodospiraceae > Thioalkalivibrio > Thioalkalivibrio sp. ALE22. The sequence continues at coordinate 40,521 of NZ_KB906506.1, read as the reverse complement.
TCTCCGTCGACCCCACAACCGTGGAGCGGCTGATGCCGCTTCTGCGGTTCGCCGACCGCGCCCGCCGGGCACTGCAATACCCGGCACTGGGGATCGCCGGCCTGTTCGCCCTGTGGTACTGGGGCGGCTGGGCCATCGCCAACAACGAGGACACGATGGCCTTTGCCAGCTTCGCCCCCGGGCCGACGCTGGCGGCGTTCTGGGACCTTGTCGTCTCCGGCAACGTCTGGAAGCCGATCGAGTCCAGCCTGTACCGCGTGGGCTGGGGTCTGGCCTATGCGATCGCCATCGGCGTCCCGCTGGGGGTAATGATCGGCTACTTCCTGACCCTGAAGCAGGTCACCCATGTGCCGTTCCAGTTCCTGCGCATGATCTCGCCGCTGGCCTGGATGCCGATCGCGGTGCTGGCCTTCGCCACCTGGGACGCGGCCATCATCTTCCTGATCGCCATTGCCGCCGTCTGGCCCATCACCTATGCCACCGCGCACGGGGTACAGCGCATCGACCCGATGTGGCTTAAGGTGGGCAACAACCTGGGGGCCAACCCGTACCACACCCTGCGCTACATCGTGATGCCCGCGATCGCGCAGGATGTGTTTGCCGGGATCCGCCTGGCCGTGGGGGTCGCCTGGATCGTGCTGGTCCCGGCGGAATACCTCGGCGTCACCTCGGGGCTGGGCTACGCGATCAACGATGCCCGCGACACCCTGGAGTACGACAAACTGGCCGCCTTTGTGCTGGTGATCGGCATCATCGGCTACATGCTGGACGCCATCTGCGTGCGCCTGATCAAGCGCAGCAGCTACCACGCCGAGGGATAATCCCCACAAGCGGGACCCCATGGGCCCGGCCACCCCGGCCGGGCCTCTTTCCCTCACCCGGCAAGGCGCGTGCAAGCCAACGGTGCGCCGCCCCGCCCCATCACGAGGCACCAGTACCAAAACGGACCGCGCCGCTGCTGCGCCAGACCTGTACAAACCGCCTTGAGCGCACTGGCAGGGTTTCTGCATATCCCCACCCATGGCCTCGCAACACGCATCCGATTCGACCCCGCCCGACCTCGCCACGCGGGAGCAGGAGATCACCCTGCTTCTGGAGGTCGCCAAACTCATGGGACGCTCCGGCGACCCGGACGCCGCGATCTACCGCATCCTCGGGATGATGTCGCAGCTGCTGGGCCTCAACCGCGGCCGCGTCCTGCTGCCGGACCCGAACAGCGGACAGCTGCGCATCCGCCACGCCTACGGTCTGACCGACGCCGAGCGCGACCGCGGCAGCTACAGCCTGGGCGAAGGCGTCACCGGGCGCGTGATGAAGACCGGCCAGATCGCCCTGATCCAGGATATCGACAACGAGCCCGAATATCTCGCGCGCGCCATCGACCGCTCCACCCTGCCGCAGGAGACCGTCGCCTATATCGCCGTCCCCATCGTGCAGGACGAACACGCCATCGGCGTCCTCGGGGTGCATCGCCTGCGCCGCCGTTCGCGCCAGTTCCAGGACGACCTGAACCTGCTGCGGGTCGTCGCCAGCATGATCGGTCAGGTCCTGCGCATTCACCAGCTCATCGCCGAACGCACCGCCGAACTGGTGTCCGAGAATCGCTACCTGAAGAGCGCACTGGACACCCAGGGCGGGCAGTACGGCATCCTCGGCGAGAGCCCGGCCCTGCGCCATGTCCTGAAGCAGGTCCACCGCATCGCGGACACCCAGGCCACCGTCCTCGTCACCGGGGCCTCCGGCACCGGGAAGGAGAAGATCGCGCGCATGATCCACCGGATCAGCCAGCGCAGCGCCAAACCGTTCATCTCCATCAACTGCGCCGCGATCCCGGCCGATCTGCTGGAATCCGAACTGTTCGGCCACGAAAAGGGCGCCTTCACCGGTGCCTCCAGCGCCAAGACCGGCAAGATCGCCCTGGCCGACGGCGGCACGCTGTTCCTGGACGAGATCGGCGACATGCCGGAGGCATTGCAATCGAAGATCCTGCGCGTGCTGCAGGAGCGCGTGGTCCAGCCGATCGGCGGTTCGCGCGATATCCCGGTGGACGTGCGCATCATCGCCGCGACCCACCAGAACCTGCAGGCCGCGGTGAATGCCGGGGAGTTCCGGCTCGACCTGTTCTACCGCCTGAACGTGATCCCGCTGCACATGCCGGCGCTGCGCGACCGCGCCAGCGACATCCGTCTGCTCACCCGTCATTTCCTCGACCGCTACACCCACCTGCACGGCTGGAACGTGGTCGTGGATGACGGCGTCCTGGAGCGCCTGGAGGCCTTCGACTGGCCGGGCAATATCCGGCAACTGGAGAACGTACTCGAGCGGGCCGTGCTGCTGTCCACCGACGGCCGCATCGGCACACCGCTGATTGACGAGATCCTCCACGAAGAGTCCCGCATCAGTCCGTTCGAGCGTGAACCCCTGGGCTCGCACGCCGAGCCCGCGCCGGCGCCCCCTTACGGCGCAGACTGCACCAGCGCGGTGCGCCCCTACCAGCGTGTGCACGCCTCCGAGGCAGAGCGCCTGGCGCGGGCGATCGAGCGGGCGCGCGGGAACAAGACCCGCGCCGCCCTGGAACTCGGGCTGACCCCGCGCCAGCTGCGCTACCGCCTGAAAAAGCTCGGAATCGAAACGACTTAGCGCCGCCCCCGGCGCCAAGGGACGATTCGTCCGCATTGCCCGAAATGACGTCAAAGTGTCGGCCGGCCGTGGCACTGTGGGGGCCCCGGTGCAACCGTTTCCACCCGTTGGCATGGCACCTGCAAAGACTCTCGACATGCGCGGCAACGATGCCCGCATCGATTCGAGCCACGAGGAGAGCCGACCATGCCGACCAAGAGTCTTCACGATCCCTTTGACGCCAATGCCGACCTGCGCCATGGCTCCAGCTGCCGCCACGGCCATACCGGCCCCGGGAGCTGCAGTTGCTTCGACACCGCGTCCCCGGACCTGGAAGAAAAACTGGAGCACCGCGCCACCCATGACCCCGTGCAGGCCGACGCCCACCAGACTGGCGAGGACCTGAGCGACGAGGGCATGATCGACCGCGCCGTGGAAAGCGCCATCGTCCGCGGCATGTTCGGCCACAACGAGATCAACCGTCGCCGCTTCCTGCAGATGCTGGGCGGCGGCACCTTGGCCGCGGCTCTGGGTTCCATACTGCCGCTCGACAAGGTGAAGGCCGCGATCAAGGACGGCGGGCCGCTGGAGAAGACCAAGCTGCGCGTCGGCTTCGTGCCGATCACCTGCGCCACCCCCATCATCATGGCCCACCCGATGGGCTTCTACGAGCGCCACGGCCTCGACGTGGACGTGATCAAGACCGCCGGCTGGGCCGTCGCCCGCGACATGTCGCTGTCGGGTGAATACGACGCCTCGCACATGCTCTCGCCGATGCCGCTGTCCATGACGCTGGGCTCGGGCTCCTCGCGCGAGCACTACATCATGCCGGCGGTCGAGAACATCAACGGCCAGGCCATCACCCTGCACAACAAGCACAAGGACAAGCGTGACCCGAAGGACTGGAAGGGCTTCACCTTCGCCGTGCCCTTCGAGTACTCCATGCACAACTTCCTGCTGCGCTACCTGGTCGCCGAGCACGGGCTGGACCCGGATCGCGATATCAGCATCCGCGTCGTCCCGCCGCCGGAGATGGTGGCCAACCTGCGCGCCGAGAACGTCGACGGCTACCTGGCCCCCGACCCCTTCAACCAGCGCGCGGTCTGGGACGGCATCGGCTTCATTCACATGCTGACCAAGGATATCTGGGACGGACACCCGTGCTGCGCCTTCGCCTGCTCCGCGGCCTGGGCCGACGAGCATCCCAACACGTTCGGGGCCCTGTTCCGCTCGCTGATCGAGGCCACGCAGTACAGCTCGGACATCAACAACCGCGCCGAGATCGCCGAGGCCATCTCCCCGCGCGCCTACCTCAACCAGCCGCAGTCGGTGGTGGAGCAGGTGCTCACCGGTCGCTACGCCGACGGCCTGGGCAACGTGCAGAACGACCCGCACCGGATCGACTTCGACCCCTTCCCCTGGCACTCGATGGCAACCTGGATCCTCACGCAGATGAAGCGCTGGGGGTACGTGGATCGAGACTTCGACTACAACCGCCTGGCCGAAGACGTCTTCCTGGCCAGCGAATGTGCCGAGGTGATGACCGAGCTGGGCTACGAGGCCCCCAGCGACACGTACAAGAACTTCGAGATCATGGGCAAGGTGTTCGACTACACCGACCCGGAAGGCTATCTCGACAGCTTCGAAATCCGCAGGAGCTAAGCCATGTTGAGCAATCTCAACTTCCGGGCGACCGTCCTCTCGCTGGTAATGCTCGTGGTCTTCCTGGGTGTGTGGCAACTCGCCACCGCCCCGGAGGTCCTCGCGCCCCAGCAGGGCGAGCTGAGCGAATACGAACAACTGATGGGAGCTGGCACGGACCGCAGTTCCAGCAGCGGCATCCCCGCCCCGACACAGGTGTTCAGCCATGCATTCAGCGAACTGAGCAACCCGTTCTACGACGCGGGGCCGAACGACAAGGGCATCGGCATCCAGCTGGCCTACTCGATCTACCGCGTCCTGCTGGGCTTTGCGCTGGCCGCGCTGATCGCCATCCCGCTCGGCTTCGTGATCGGCATGTCGCCGCTGCTGAACAAGGCGTTCGATCCCTACATCCAGATCCTCAAGCCAATCTCGCCGCTGGCCTGGATGCCGCTCGCCCTGTTCGTGATCCGCGATTCGAACATCTCGGCGATCTTCGTGATCTTCATCTGTTCGATCTGGCCGATGCTGGTGAACACGGCCTACGGCGTCGCCTCGGTGCGCAATGACTGGCTGAACGTGGCCAAGACCCATGAGCTGTCCAAGGTGCGCACGGCATTCACCGTGATCCTGCCCGCCGCGGCCCCGACCATCCTGACCGGCATGCGCATCTCCATCGGGATTGCCTGGCTGGTCATCGTCGCCGCCGAGATGCTCGTGGGCGGCACCGGCATCGGCTACTACATCTGGAACGAGTGGAACAACCTCGATCTCGCCAGCGTGATCTTCGCGATCATCATGATCGGCATTGTCGGCTTCCTGCTGGATGCCTCCCTCGCCCAGGCCACCAAACTCGTGCGCTACGCCGACTGAGTCGGCGAAGCCCAACCAGGAGTACAACCATGAGCAAGGGATTCCTCGAAATCGAGAACCTGAGCCAGCGTTTCCCGCAGCCCGACTCGAACGACCTGATGACGGTGTTCGAGGGGGTCGACCTGGACATCGAAAAGGGCGAATTCGTCTGCCTGATCGGTCACTCCGGCTGCGGCAAGTCCACCATCCTCAACGTGCTCGCCGGCCTGGCCACCCCCACCGACGGCAACGTGATCATGGACAACAAGGAGATCAAGGGCCCGAGCCTCGACCAGGGCGTGATCTTCCAGAACCACAGCCTGCTGCCCTGGCTGTCGGCCCGCGACAACGTGATGTTCGCGGTGCGCGCCCGCTGGCCGCACTGGAGCAAGGCCAAGCGCCGCGAACACGCGGAGAAGTATCTGCACATGGTGGGCCTGGATCATGCGATGGACCGCAAGCCCGCTCAGCTCTCCGGGGGCATGCGCCAGCGCGTCGGCATCGCCCGCGCCTTTGCCATTGAACCCAAGCTGCTGCTGATGGACGAGCCGTTCGGGGCCCTGGACGCCCTGACCCGCGGCGTCATCCAGGAAGAGCTGCTGAAGATCTGGTCGGAGACCCACCAGACCGTGTTCATGATCACCCACGACGTGGACGAGGCGATCCTGCTGGCCGACCGCGTGCTGCTGATGACCAACGGTCCGCATGCCCAGGTGGCCGAGTCGGTCAAGATCGACATCCCGCGCCCGCGGAAACGGGCCACCCTGCATCAGGAGGAGGCCTACTACCCGATCCGCAACCACCTGGTGGACTTCCTGGTGGACGGCGCCAAGGCGATGTCCGCGAAGGCGCAGGAGGCGGCCGCCCGCGGCGAAAATCCGCGCCACCGTCCGCGCATCGTCAACCCGGCCCGGCCCGAGGCCGATCCCGAACCCGGCCCGCGCATGGTCCGCGCGGTCTGAACCCTTCCCTCTATCCCTTTCAAGGAGCACACGATGAGTCTCAGCAAGAGCGCCATGACCACCACCATCCTCGAGGCGAAAGAGAACCGCGGCACCACCTGGGCCGCGATCGCCGAGGCCACCGGGTTGCACGAGGTCTATGTGACCTCCGCCTGCTACGGCATGAATCACCTGGAGAGCGACCAGGCCGACAAACTGGCCACTTTCCTGGGGCTTGGCCCGGAGGTCGCCCAGGCCCTGCAGGTCTTCCCGCACAAGGACTGGGACAAGACCATCCCGACCGACCCGGTGCTCTACCGCTTCTACGAGGCCATCAACGTCTACGGCGACACCATGAAGGCCCTGATCCACGAGAAGTTCGGCGACGGCATCATGAGCGCGATCGACTTCACCATGGACATCGACAAGGTCGAGGACCCCAAGGGCGACCGCGTCAAAATCACCTGGAACGGCAAGTTCCTGCCCTACAAGAGCTGGTAGTCCACCCCTCCGGTCACGCGGCGGCGACCTTGCTTGCCGCGTGACCGCCCCTCATCCACAGGCCGGTCAAGTACGGCCCTCCAGCCGGGAGCGTGTACGGCAAGTCCCTTCTCATAGTAGGCTCTTGCCGATGCGCCTCCGGTCCCCCCTCGTCCGTCTGCTGATCCTGCTGTCCGCGCTGTCCTGCGCCGCGCCGGCGATGGCCGGAGATCATGACGGTGCCGAGGTGTACACCATTGGCGTGCTGGCCTTCCTCGACGCCGGCCAGACCGCTGCCCAGTGGCAGCCCACCGCCGACTACCTGAGCGCGCAGATCGACTCGGCCGAATTCCGTATCCAGGCCCTGAACTACCCGGAGCTGGATCGGGCCGTCGCCGCGCGCGACATCGATTTCGTCCTGACCAACACCGGACATTACGTACGCCTGGAGGCCGGACAGGGCATTACCCGCCTGGCCACCCTGATCGCCGAGGAACAGGGCCAGCCTATCCGCCAGTTCGGCGGGACCATCCTGGTGCGTGACGACCGCGCGGATCTTCAGTCCCTGGACGACCTGAGAGGCCAGCGACTGCTCGCCGTGGACGCGGACTCGCTGGGCGGCTGGCTGGCGGGCCACGAGGCGCTGCGTAACGCGGGCGTGGAGCCACAGGACGATCTCGCCGCCCTTGAATTCACCGGCATGCCACACCACCGCGTGATCGAGGGGCTGCTCGCCGGAGACGCCGATGCCGGCATCGTGCGCACCGGCGTACTGGAGGGCCAGCTCCGGGCCGGCACCCTCGCCCCGAGGGCACTGCGCGTCCTGGAACCCCGGGAGACCGCGGAGTTCCCGTTCGCCCACTCCACCCGCCTGTATCCGGAATGGCCCTTCTCGCGCCTGGAACACACGCCGGATCCGCTGGCGGAGGCGGTGAGCATCGCCCTGCTGAGCCTGCCGTCCGACCATCCCGCGGTGCGCGCCGGCGGCTACCACGGCTGGTCGGCGCCGTTGTCCTATGCCTCGGTTCACACCCTGCTGGAAGAACTCGGCCGTCCGCCCTACGACCGTCCGGTGGTGGTCGACCTGCGCGCCTACTGGGAGGCCCGACCCGAGGTCCTGCTGGGGTTCCTGGCGGGCCTGTTGCTGCTGAGCGGCCTCGCCGCACTTTATTACCGGCGTCTCACCACCCGGCTGTCGCTGGAGGTCGAGCAGCGCCGGGCGGCCGAAGCGCGCCTGCGCACGCACGAGGCGGAACTGGCCTACCAGGCCGGACACGATCCGCTCACCGGCCTGCCCAACCGCACGCTGCTGCAGGAGTGCCTGCACGATGCCATGCAGCAGGCCCGCGAGGCGAACGGATGCCTGGCCATCCTGTTCGTCGATCTCGACCGCTTCAAGACCGTCAACGACAGCCTGGGTCACCGGGTCGGCGATGACCTGCTGCAAATCCTCGGCGAGCGCCTGAAGACGCGTTTCGAAGCGCGCACCATCGCGCGCATCGGCGGCGACGAGTTCGTTGTGATCATCGAAGACGCGGCCGATCACCGGGAACTCGAGGCGCGCGCCCGCCAGTTGCTGGCGCTGATCGCGGAACCCTTCGCCGTCGGGGGCTGGAGCGACCTCCAGGTGGGCGCAAGCATTGGCATCGCCCTGTATCCCGACGACGCCACCGAGGCCGGCGAACTGATCACCCAGGCCGACGCCGCGATGTACGAGGCCAAGGACGCGGGACGCAATACCTTCCGCTTCTACCGCACCGCCCTCACCGATGCGGCCAGCCAGCGCCTGGAGATCGAGAACCGCCTGCGCCGCGCGCTGGCGCAGGGCGAACTGGAGGTGTTCTACCAGCCCCAGGTCCAGGTGACGTCCGGCGTGATCACCGGCATCGAGGCCCTGGTGCGCTGGCGCGATCCGGAACACGGCCTGGTCACGCCGGACGTGTTCATCCCGCTGGCGGAGGAGACCGGGCTCATTGTGGATGTCGGCGCGTTCGTCCTGCGCGAGGCCTGTCGTCAGGTCGTTGACTGGGACCGGGCCGGACTGCCGCCGCTGGAGATCTCGGTCAACCTGTCGGCCCGCCAGGTCGCCGCACCGGGCCTGCTTCACCAGGTCCGACAGGTCCTGCAGGAAACCGGTCTCCCGGCCCGACGCCTGACCCTCGAGCTGACCGAAAGCACGCTGATGGAACAGGCCGAGACGACCCGCGGCACCCTGCAACAGCTCAAGCAACTGGGCGTGGCACTGGCCATCGACGATTTCGGCACGGGCTATTCGTCGCTGGCCTACCTGAAGGAATTCGCCATCGACATCCTGAAGATCGACCAGACCTTTGTGCGCGACCTGCCCGAGGATCGCAGCGACGCCGAGCTGGCCGTCACCATCATCGGCATGGCGCACAACCTCGGGCTGGATGTTCTCGCCGAGGGGGTGGAAAACGCCGCGCAACTCGGCTTTCTCGCCACCCAGGGCTGCGATGCCTGGCAGGGCTACCTGTGCAGCCGCCCCCTGCCGGCCGATGCCCTCGCCGCACTCGTGCGCCAGCACGCGCCCGAGCACTTCGCCCGCCGGACCGCACCGCGCAGACGAACATTGCCCCGGCGCCACGCGGGCCCATAACCCGCCCAAAAAGAAAAAGGCCTGCACGAGGCAGGCCTTTTTCAGGTGTTTGGTGGAGCGGAGGAGGATCGAACTCCCGACCTTCGCATTGCGAACGCGACGCTCTCCCAGCTGAGCTACCGCCCCAAACAGGACGCGCATTCTAGCAACTCCACCGGGTGGCGGGAAGACCCGTCGGTGCAACTTTCGTCTGCGCATATCGCCCGCGAAATCGCCTTTTCGAGCGACACGTCACGGAAGCCGGGGCTGGACTGGGTCTAGCATTGAGGCATGTCCGTCAGCCACATCCAGCACCCAGGGAAACACGGATCCATGTACACGCTCGCGTTGGCACCCCAGGTTTTCCGAGACAAGGCGCGGTGCGCAGCCGGTAGAGGTTCTACCGGCCCGTTTTTGATGGATGCGGGCCGCAACGCAGGATCGGGGAACCTGGGGTGCCAACCCCGAAGGGGCTCGGCCGCCCGTTGTGATCAAAAACGGGCGCGCGCACGGCGTTGCGGCTCCCTTGTGCAGAATGACTGCACCGCAGTCACCGCGCCTTGTTCGCACGCAAAAGCGACTCGAGCGCGAGCGTGTACATGGATCCGTGTTTCCCTAGGGGTGTCCGGCGTCGGCTCGCACTCCCCCAATCCAGCCGCGGGACGGCCCGCCGCCGGCTGGATATACTACGCCGCATGAGCTTGACCGTTCGCATCCTGGGCGCCAGTGGCGGGATCGGCCCGGGCCGGCGCACCACGTCGATCCTTATCGATGACGATGTCCTGATCGATGCCGGCAGCGGCGTCGGGGACCTGAGCCTGGACGAACTCCGCCGCATTCGCCACGTGTTCCTGACCCACTCGCATCTGGACCACATCGCCTTCCTCCCGATGCTGGCCGACATGGTCTACGGCCCGGATGCCGCACCCATTCATGTGCATGGACTGCCCGCCACGCTGAAGGCCCTGTGCGACCACGTGTTCAACTGGGTGATCTGGCCGGACTTCACCCGACTGCCCCGGCCCGACCAGCCCCTGATCCGGCTGGAGACCGTGCAGCCGGGGCAGACCATCGCGGTGGACCAGCGCGAGATTTGCGTGCTGCCGGCGCGTCACACCGTTCCCGCGGTTGGCTACAGCGTCACCAATCACGACGGCGCGGCCTTCGCCTTCAGCGGCGACACCACCTCCTCGCACCAGCTCTGGCCGGCGCTCAACGCCCTGCCCAACCTCGACCTGCTGATGATCGAGACCGGTCTCCCGGACGAGATGGAGGGCATGGCCGACCTGGCCAAGCACTACACCCCGCAGCATCTGGGCGAGGATCTGGCCATGCTGGAACACCGCCCGCGGATCGCCATCACCCACCTCAAGCCCGGCCATGAGCAGGCGATCCGCCAGCAACTGGCCCGCTCCCCTCACCACGACGGCATGATCTTCCTGCACGGCGACGAGCGCTTCGTACTCGGCACCTGAAGGCGTGGCCGCCAGCGCGCAGGCCAACGGGCCTCCAAACCTGCACCTTCGGGACCATTCACGATCCGCAGGTTCACATGTCTGTAACATGGCTGTTATCTAATGCCGACCAGGCAATCACGAGACGGGGCCATGGCCACTCGAATTCTGCTGGTGGAGGATGACACCGCCATTCGCGAAATGCTGCAGCTGCCGTTCCAGAAGGCGGGCTACGAGGTGCGCGAGGCCGGCGACGTGCGCAGCGCCAAGTCCCTGCTGCTGGAGGACCCGCCGGACCTGATCCTGCTGGACTGGATGCTGCCCGACATCAGCGGCATCGACTGGGCACGCACCCTGAAGGCAAGCCCGGTCACCAAGGACATCCCGCTGATCATGCTGACCGCGCGCGGCGAAGAGGAAGACCGCGTGCGCGGCCTGGATGTCGGCGCCGACGACTACGTGACCAAGCCGTTCTCGCCGCGCGAGCTGGTCGCGCGAATGAAGGCGGTGCTGCGACGCACCTCGCCCACTACCAGCGAGGAACCGGTCGAGATCGAGGGCCTGCGCCTGGATCCGGTCTCGCACCGCATCACCGGCAATGGCGAACCCATCAGCATGGGCCCCACGGAATACAACCTTCTGCACTTCTTCATGACCCACCAGGACCGCGTGTTCAGCCGCGAACAGCTTCTGGACAAGGTCTGGGGCACCAACGTGTACGTCGAGGAACGCACGGTAGACGTACACATCCGCCGCCTGCGCAAGGCGCTGGCCGACACCGGCCATGATCACCTGGTGCAGACCGTGCGCGGTTCGGGGTACCGTTTCTCGCAACACCCCTGACCTTCGGCGGTCCCCGTGCAGCCCCGCAAGACCTGGCCCGACATCCTCATTACCAGCCTGCTGATCGCGCTGCCGATCCTGGCGCTTGGCTGGGCAACCGGCCAGTTCTGGCCCACGGTGGCCTTCCTGCTGGGCGCGGCCCTGGCCTGGAATATCGCCAACCTGCTGTGGCTGGAGACCTGGCTGCGCCGTGGCGGGCGCGCCGAGCCCCCCGATGTGCGTGGGCTCTGGGGCGTGATCTTCGATCAGCTCTACCGCCGCCGCAAACGCCACGAGAATCGGGTGCATCGGCTGCGCCAGCTCCTGGAACGCTACCGCGACTCGGCCCGCGCGATGCCCGACGCGGTCGTGGTCCTCAACGACGACCTGCGCATCGAGTGGATCAACGACATGGCCTGCCAGCTGCTCGGGCTCGAGTGGCCGCGTGATGAGGGCCAGCGCATCACCCACCTGCTGCGCCACCCGGAATTCCTCACCTTCATGGAACGCGCCCGCGAGTCGCTGGCGCGGGTCACCGTGCCGTCGCCGCTGGATGACGAGCGCCAACTGGAGATGCGCATGCTCCCCTACGGCGATGCGCAGTACCTGCTTCTGGCGCGCGACACCACCCATCTGCACCGGCTGGAGGTAATGCGCCGCGACTTCATCGCGAATGTCTCGCACGAGCTGCGCACGCCGCTGACCGTGCTCTACGGCGTTACCGAGACACTGGAAGACGCGCTGGAGGACCAGCCCGAACTGACCCGCTCGGTGCAGATGCTGCGCGAACAGTCGGAACGCATGAAGCTGCTGGTGGACGACCTGCTACTGCTCTCGCGCCTGGAAACCGGCGAAACCACCGGCCCGCAGGACTGGTTCAACCCGCTACCGATGCTGCAGAAACTGACCGAGGAGGCACGGCTGCTGTCGAGCACGGAGGCCCATCGGATCGTCCTTGACGCCGACCCCACGCTGGAATTCCGGGGGAATTCGGACGAGCTGCGTTCCGCCTGCGCGAACCTGATGTTCAATGCGGTCAAGTACACCCCCGGCGGGACCACAATCACGCTGAAATGGCGAGCCGATCCTGACGGTGCGCGCCTGATCGTCGACGACACCGGCCCCGGCATCGCCAGCCATCACCTCGGTCGGCTGACCGAACGCTTCTACCGGGTCGACGCCGGACGCACTCAGTCCCGCGGCGGCACCGGACTGGGGCTTGCCATCGTCAAGCACGTCCTTGCCCGCCACGACGGCCACCTCGCGATCGAGAGCCAGGTCGGCCAGGGCAGCCGCTTCACCTGCCTGTTCCCCCTGAGCCGCATTCGCCACGCCGAAGCCGCCGACCGATCCAGCCAGGAAGACCCGGCGGGGGCCTGACGAGCATCCACAAGGTTCCCGGTCCCGGGCCATCCGGACCGATTGCCGCGTCGCTGCGCTCCTCGCAATGAGCGATACAGCGACCCGTCATTGCGTGCGCAGCGAAGCAATCTGCCGGGCATAGCCCGGGTCTGGCCGAACCCCTGTCCCGGATCGCTGCGCAGCCGCGCCGTCCGCCACATGTCACACCGCTGTCATGTGGCCGTCACGCAACTGCAAGCAAGCCTCCCGATAATCCCGCATCAAGGACCGACCGATCGGCTCCGAACAAACCTCAAAGCAAGCACCAGGGAGTACACCCATGCTGTTCAAGCGCACGATTCTCGCCGCCGCCGCGGCTGCCGCCCTCGCCATTACCCCGGCGATGGCCGATGTCGACCCCAACCTGCCGGCCTATCAGGCTGTCAGCGGGATCTCCGGTAACCTGTCCAGCGAAGGCTCGGACACCCTGAACAACCTGATGGCGCTGTGGGCCGAGGAGTTTCAGGACTTCTACCCGAACGTCAACATCCAGATCCAGGGCGCCGGCACCTCCACCGCCCCGCCCGCCCTGACCGAAGGCACCGCAGACTTCGGCCCGATGTCCCGCCAGCCGCGCGACAGCGAGCAGGCCGCGTTCGAAGAGCGTCACGGCTACGAGATGACCCTGGTGCCGGTCGCCATCGACTCCATCGCGGTCTACGTCAACCGTGACAACCCGATCGAGGGCATGTCCATCGCCGACGTGGATGCGGTGTTCTCCTCGACTCGCCGCTGCGGCGGTGCCGAGGACATCACCCGCTGGGGCCAGCTGGGTCTGGAAGGCTCCTGGGCCAACCGCGACATCACCATCTACGGTCGTAACGCGGTCTCCGGTACCTACGGCTACTTCCGTCAGCACGCCCTGTGTGACGGCGACTTCAAGAACGCCGTGAACGAGCAGCCCGGTTCCGCCTCCGTGGTCCAGGGGGTCGCCGAGTCCCTGAACGGCATCGGCTACTCCGGCATCGGCTACCTGACCTCCGGCGTGCGCACCGTTGCCCTGGGCGAGAACGAAGGCGAATACTTCGAGCCGACCGCCGAGAACGCCGCGTCTGGCGACTACCCGCTGTCCCGCTTCCTGTACGTCGCGGTCAACAAGCACCCGGAAGACGGTCTCGCCCCGCGCCAGGCCGAGTTCCTGAAGATGGTGCTGTCCAAGGAAGGCCAGGAAGTGGTCGTGCGTGACGGCTTCGTGCCGCTGCCCGAGACCGTCGCCCAGCGCCAGCGCGAAGCCCTCGGCCTCGAGTAAACACTGCCACAGGAGTCTGCCGGCGGGGCTTCACCCCCAAGGCCGCTCCCACCGCGATCATCGGCCGCGGCCGAGACCGCACAAGGCCCGGACTCCGTCCGGGCCTTTTTTTGTGCCGCCAAGCCTTCCCATTGGCGTTCAAACGGCTGTCACGTATCTGTCACCGTTCTGTCACGAAGCGCCCGTAGCATGCACGCCATCTCAAGCCTTCCGCCTGCCGACCCTCAGGGGAATCCCGAATGTCCGGACCTCATGCGATCTCCACCCTTGGCCGCTTCCAGCGCTGGCGCCGCGCCAAGGACACCTCGGCGCGCTACCTGATCGGCTTTTTCGGCGTCGCGGTGGTCGGTGCGCTAACTCTGATGTTCGTCTACCTGCTGAGCGAGACGCTGCCCATGTTCCTGGGCGCGGAGCTCGAGGAACAGACCCAGTACAGCGCCCCCGGCGGCGCCGACACGGGGACCGTCCACCTGGCCGTCAACCGCCACCGGGAAATGGCCGTGCGCCTGACCGAGGACCGGCGGGCCATCTTCTTCCGCCCGGAAAGCGGCGAGATCGTGCAGGAACAGTCACTGCCGATCCCCGACGATGCCCGGGTCACCAGCTTCACGGCCGCCGAACCGCGCACCCGACTGGTCGCGATCGGACTGGACAATGGTCAGGTCCTCGCCATCGAGTACGAGTACAACGAACGCTTCACACCCGAAGGCCGCGCCTATGATCCCGGCCTGGTCTATCCCCTGGGGGACGAAAGCTCCTCCCTTCTCGATGTCGATGGCGACGGCCAGGCCATCGACGTCGTCGGCATCCAGCGCGGCTCCAGCGGCGTCCGCGTCGCCGCGGCCACAGCCGATGGCCGCCTGCGTCTGGTGAACTTCGAGGAACGCACCTCGATGATGACCGGCGAGGTCGAAGTTCGCCGCTCCGCCCACGACCTGCCGTCCCTGCCGGATGGCGCCACCCCGTCGCGCATCCTGCTGGACATCACCGGGCGCAACATGCTGGTGGGTGACAATCAGGGCCGACTCCACTACTACGACATCTCCAACCCCCGCAATGCCCAGCGTATCGATACCCGTCGCGTGGTCGAGGGCGAGGACGCCGAGGTCACCTCGCTGGAGTATCTGCTGGGTACGGTCTCGGTGATGGTTGGCGGGTCGGACGGCTCCGTGACGCAGTACATGCTGGTGCGCGACGACGACAACGTGAACCGGATTACCCGGGTACGCGAGTTTCCCCGTCACGCGGCTGCCGTGACCAACACCCAGCCGGAATATATCCGCAAGGGCTTCGCCACCGCGGACGCCAGTGGCGCCCTGGCCATCCACTACCCCACCTCGCAGCGCACGCTGGTCCAGCATCAGGTCGGCACCACGCCCCTGCATCGGGTCTACATGGACCCGCGCAACCGGCTCCTGGTCGCGATCGACACCGACGAGACCTGGACCCTGCACCGCCTGTCGAACCCGCACCCGGAGGTCTCGCTCCACGTGCTGTGGCAGAAGGTCTGGTACGAGGGCCGCTCCAGCGGTGACTACGTCTGGCAGTCGTCCTCCGCAACCGACGAGTTCGAACCGAAGTTCTCGCTGGTGCCGCTGACCCTGGGCACGGTCAAGGCCGCCTTCTACGCGATGCTGTTCGCCACCCCGCTGGCGATCATGGGGGCGATCTACAGCGCCTACTTCATGTCCAGCCGCATGCGCAGCCTGACCAAGCCCAGCATCGAGCTGATGGAGGCCCTGCCGACCGTCATCCTCGGCTTCCTCGCCGGGCTCTGGCTGGCCCCGTACATCGAATCCAACCTGCCGGCGGTCGCCAGCATCCTGATCCTGATGCCCCTGATGATGCTGGTGGTCGCCTTCGTCTGGACGCAGCTGCTGCCGGAGGGCGTGCGCCGCGTGATCCCGGCCGGCTGGGAGGCCGCCGTGCTGATCCCGGTGGTGATCCTGGTGGGCTGGTTCTCCGCGTCGATGAGCCCCCTGATCGAGGTCTGGCTGTTCAACGGCGACGCCCGCCAGTGGCTGACCGATGCTGGCTACACCTACGACCAGCGCAACGCCCTGGTCATCGGTATCGCCATGGGCTTCGCAGTGATCCCGACCATCTACTCGATCTCCGAGGACGCGGTCTTCAACGTGCCCAAGCACCTGACCCAGGGCTCGCTGGCGCTGGGGGCGACCCCGTGGCAGACGGTGGTACGCGTGGTGCTGCTGACCGCCAGCCCGGGGATCTTCTCGGCGGTGATGATCGGCTTCGGCCGCGCCGTGGGCGAGACCATGATCGTGCTGATGGCCACCGGCAACTCGCCGGTCGTGAACTTCAACATCTTCGAGGGCATGCGCACGCTCTCCGCCAACATCGCGGTAGAGATGCCCGAGACCGCGGTGGGCGGCACGCATTACCGCATCCTGTTCCTCGCCGCCCTGGTGCTGTTCGCGCTGACCTTCTTCGTGAACACGGTCGCCGAGATCGTGCGCCAGCGCCTGCGCAACAAGTACAGCTCCCTCTAAACCGCACCGACGACAGGCTCCGATCCGATGAATAAATGGTTCAAAACGGGCACCCCCTGGATCTGGCTCAACGCGGGCGCCGTGGCGGTGTCGCTGACGATGGTCTTCGGGCTGATCATGATGATCGCGGTCAACGGCCTGTCGTTCTTCTGGCCCTCGGACATCATCGAATTCGAGTACCAGACCACCGAGCAGAGCGAGCCCGTCCGGGTGATGGGCGAGCTTTCACGCTCCGAGACCATGACCGCCCAGGCCATGCGCGAGACCGGCTTCGATGTCCCGGAAGGCCAGGAGATCGTGGTCCGCCACCTGATCAAGCGCGGCAACCGCGACCTCGATTCGCGCGACTTCCGCTGGTACGTCGAGGACTTCATGTCCGGATGGGAACGCCCGCGCGATGCCGTGGCCCTGGAACGCCTGCAATGGGGCAACTTCTACGGCTACATCCGCGAGTTCCGGGTGGACGACGAGGTGGTGGCCGAGGGTAGCGCGGCCCGCGAGGCCTTCGAGGCGCGCATCCCGGAAACCCGCTCCCTGGTGCAGCAGATCGAGCGCATCGAGCGCATCGAGATCGGCCGTATCAACCACGCGCTGGAACAGGTCCGCCTGGCCGAACGCGGCCTGGAGCGCGACACCGCGCTTTCCGACGCGGAACGTTCCGAACGCCATGAGGCACTCAAGGCCGAGCGCGAGGCACTGGATGCGGAGTACAGCGAACTTGAGGCCGAGCGCAACCGCCTGCGCCAGGAGGTCGCCCGCTACGCGCTCACCCTGCAGACCGCCGATGGCCAGCGTTCCAGCATCAGCCTGTCCCAGATCGTGAACGCCTGGTGGCCGAACGATATGGGCACCGTGCAGAAGCTCGGCCACTACGTGGTCAACTTCTGGGACTTCATGACCGGCTTCCCGCGCGAGGCGAACACCGAGGGCGGCATCCTGCCGGCGATCTTCGGCACCGTGCTGATGGTGCTACTGATGTCCATCGTGGTGACCCCGTTCGGCGTGCTGGCCGCCATCTACCTGCGCGAATACGCCAAGCAGGGGCCGCTGGTGCGCACCATCCGCATCTCGGTGAACAACCTCGCCGGGGTCCCCTCCATCGTGTTCGGCGTGTTTGGCCTGGGCTTCTTCGTCTACCTGATCGGCGGCAACATCGACCAGGTCTTCTTCCAGGACGCCCTGCCCTCGCCGACCTTCGGCTCGCCGGCGATCATCTGGGCCTCGCTGACCCTCGCCCTGCTGACCTTGCCCGTGGTGATCGTGTCCACCGAGGAAGGCCTGACCCGCATCGGCAGCAGCATCCGCCATGGCTCGCTGGCCCTCGGGGCCACCAAGGCCGAGACCCTGTGGCGGCTGATCGTGCCGCTGTCCGCCCCCGCCATGATGACCGGCCTGATCCTGGCGGTGGCGCGTGCCGCCGGCGAGGTGGCCCCCCTGATGCTGGTTGGCGTGGTCAAGCTGGCGCCCAACCTCCCGGTGGACGGCAACTTCCCGTATCTCCACCTGGACCGCGCCTTCATGCACCTCGGCTACCACATCTACGACGTCGGCTTCAAAAGTCCGAATGTCGAGGCCGGCCGGCCGCTGGTCTACGCGACCGCGCTGGTCCTGGTGCTGCTTATCATCGTGCTCAACCTCACGGCGATCTCCATCCGCAACCACCTGCGCGAAAAGTACCGCGCCGACAGCGACTGAGACGCGCCATGCACAACGTCTCTCTCAGGCACGGTCATTGCGAGGCCCCGCAGGGGCCGCGGCAACCTCGCGACGCAACCCCGACGTTCGCTCCAGTCGCCTGCGGCGTCCGTCACAGAGATCGCCACGGCCCTGCGCGCCTCCCCATGACGCCTGGCTTCTCCCGTCATTGCGAGGGTCCGCAGGACCCGTGGCACAAAAGCGCGAAGCGCGTTGAACGGCCGCAGGCCGGCCCGAAGGGCGAGCGCAGCGAGTTATCTCCCGACGCAACCCCGATGCCTGCCCCGGGCCGCGTCGGCGCCGACCACGCCGATCGCCACGCGCCTGCGGCGCTCGCGATGACGGTGCTTTTCCGGACCGCCGCCGCACGCTTCGTGCCGACGCGATGTGTCGAACCCTATTCCCCATGGAGTACCCGAAATGAGTGACACCCAGACCCACGCCGTCAACGTGGCCCAGAACAACCAGGCCCCGCGCGGCCTGAACCTCGACCGCGAGGACATCTGCCTGACCGCGGAGGACCTCAAGCTCTATTACGGCGAGGACCAGGCACTCAAGGGGATCGACATCCGCATCCCGAAAAACCGCATCACCGCGTTCATCGGACCGTCCGGCTGCGGCAAGTCCACGTTCCTGCGCTGCTTCAACCGCATGAACGACCTGATCGACGCAGCCCGCATCGAGGGCACCATCCGGCTCGACGGCGCGGACATCTACGACAAGACCGTGGACATCCCCGAGCTGCGCCGACGCGTCGGCATGGTGTTCCAGAAGCCGAACCCGTTCCCCAAGTCGATCTACGAGAACGTGGCCTACGGCCTGCGCCTGCAGGGGGTCAAGAACCGGCGCCGGCTGGACGAGGTTGTCGAGAAATCGCTCAAGCGCGCGGCGCTGTGGGACGAGGTCAAGGATCGCCTGCACGAGAACGCCTTCGGCCTGTCCGGCGGCCAGCAGCAGCGCCTGGTGATCGCCCGCGCCATCGCGATCGACCCCGAGGTTCTGCTGCTGGACGAGCCCTGCTCCGCGCTGGACCCGCTGGCCACGCTGAAGATCGAGGAGCTGATGATCGAGCTGAAGAAGGACTACACGCTGGTCATCGTCACCCACAACATGCAGCAGGCCGCGCGCGTATCCGACTACACCGCCTTCATGTATATGGGCGAGCTGATCGAATACGCTGACACCGACACCCTGTTCACCTCGCCCGCGAAAAAGCAGACCGAGGACTACATCACCGGCCGCTTCGGCTGACGTCGCGACCGCAAGGGGATACCACAATGGACAAGAGCTTCTTCAAACAGCACATCTCGCAGCAGTTCAACGCCGAGCTGGAGGACATCATCAAGCAGGTGATGGCCATGGGCGGCCTGGTCGAACAGCAGCTCGCCGATGCTGTCCACGCGATGGTCGAGGGGGATGTCGAACTCGCCGAAAAGGTGATGACCTCGGACTACCAGATCAACGCCAAGGAGGTCGAGATCGACGAGGAATGCACCCACATCCTCGCGCGGCGCCAGCCCACTGCCTCCGACCTGCGCCTGGTGATCGCGGTGATCAAGACCATCACCGACCTGGAACGCATGGGCGACGAGGCCGAGCGCGTCGGCCGCATGGGCCTGCACCTGCTGGACGCGGACCGCAACAGCGCCCCGATGGCGGACATCGCCAGCATGGGCGAACACGCCCGCGAGATGACGCGCGGCGCTCTCGATGCCTTTGCCCGTATGGATGTTGAACAGGCCGTGCGTGTGGCGCAGCAGGACATCCAGATCGACAGCCTGTACGAGATCATCACCCAGAAGCTGATGAAACAGATGACCGCCTCGCCCGATTCGGTCCCGCGCCTGATGGACATCATCTGGGCCACCCGTTCGCTGGAACGCATCGGCGACCGCGCCCGCAACATCTGCGAATACGTCGTCTACTTCGTCAAGGGCAAGGACGTGCGCCACACCAGCTACGACCAGATGGCCGAAGAGGCCACCGGCGACCGCCACTGAGGCAGGTCCCGTCGCACCCGGGACACGGTCGTTTGCGTCCCGGTCCGGTGCCCGCTTCAATGGGGGCATGCGCAGCTACAGCCTCCTCAAGTCGTTCGCGTCCCGCTCCGGGGGGCTCGTCGCCCTGTGCCTGTGCATCCTGAGCGCGATGCCGGCGCTGGCCGCGAACCCGCTCGGCGCACCCGAAGAGGCGCCCGCGGGAGAACCCTCGGCCGCCGTACTCGAGATGCTGGAGCGCGACGAACGCCCCGCCGGCGTGGTCTTCGAGATCATCGAGAATGACCGCGCGGCACTCGCCGCGCTGCTTCCCGAGATCCGCGCGAACATCGCCCGGCTGCGCGAAGACGACCCGGATTTCCCGGTGGCCATCGTCGCCCACGGCGCGGAGCAGTTCACCCTCACCCGCGGCGAGGCCGGCCAGCACCCCGGCCTGCACGCCGAGGTCGAGGCACTGGTGCGCGACGAAGACGTAAGCGTCGCCGTCTGTGGCACCTTCGCAGACTGGCGCGGCATCGAGGCCGACGCCTTCGCCGACTTCGTGGAGGTCGCCGATCTGGCCCCGGATCGCCTCGACGACTACCGCGCACTCGGCTTCGAGATCATCCGCCTGCGCCCCTCCCTGCTCGACGCCCCCGAACAGGACCCCTGGCAGTTCGACTTCGGCAATCCCTGACCTGCCGCTTGCAAGACCTTTTTCACCACGAAGGGCACGAAGGCACGAAGAAGGGCCAGGTCAAAGTCAAAGGCAGTTCACAGGAAGGCTGGAAGATGCGAAGGATGGATCGGCCAGAACCGGCCGGAACCCGGCAAACGCACCGGGCAACCCCCTGTGGGAGCGGGCTTGCCCGCGAAGCCCCCGCCCGCGCCCACTCAGCCACCGGCCTTCAAAACACCCCTCCCCGCCGGGCCCTGCCAGACCCATTACCCGATCCATATCTCTTCCAATCTTCCCCTCTTCCTGTAAATCGATTCTCCGCCCTTGACCCGCCCCTTCTTCGTGCCTTCGTGCGCTTCGTGGTGAATCCGCCCTTAAACCGCCCTTGAAGCAGCATGACTAACACTCCGGCCGTCGGGATGCTGTAACGCCGTCGGTCTCCTGTGGCATGCTTCCCGCATGCGATTCCTGATCCGAACCTTCTTCCGTGGCGTGCGCCTGATCCTGACCCCGTTCATGCTGATCGGGGAGCGCGTCTCGCGCCCGCGCGGCATCGAGCGCGACCCGGCCGAACAGGCCCGGGTCGACGAGCAAACCCGCCATCTGGCCCTCTATCACTTCCCGGCCTGCCCGTTCTGCATCAAGGCCCGACGCGCCATGCAGCGGCTTTCGCTGGACATCGAACTGCGCAACGCCCAGGCCGCCGGGCCCTGGCGCGAGGAGCTGCAGAACGAGGGCGGGCGCCTTCAGGTACCCTGCCTGCGCATCGAGGAAGACGACCACTCGGTGCGCTGGCTGTACGAATCCGACGCGATCATCCGTTACCTGCGCGAGCGCTTCGATCCGCAACAGGCCGCGCCGGCCGCCGCCACCGACGCCCCGCCGCGTTCCTGACCCGGAGCGACAGCCGAAGACCATGTATCACTCCATCCGTCGTTCCCTGCTCGCGCTCCTGCTGACCCTGCCATTCGCGGCGGCCAGCGCCGCTTCGCCGATCTTTGACGCCCACCTGCACTACCGGCCGGCCGAGGCCGCACACTTCGGCATTAGCGACGTCGCGCGTACCCTGGCCGCCAACGAGGTGCGCAGCGCCATCGTCATGGCCCCCGAAGACGATCTGATCCGCCGCCTCAAGGCCGGGTCCGATACGCGCATCGTGCCGTTCCTGGAGGTTTCGCAGCGGCTGGGCAAGAAGATGGACTGGATGCATGTCGAGGATCTCGGCGACCGCGTCGCCCGCATGCTCGATGAATCCGACGTGAAATGGCGCGGCCTGGGCGAGTTCCATATCCTGGCGGATGACCGCTTCGCCCCCGGTTTCGAGCAGCTGCTGGACCTGGCCGTGGCGCGCGACCTCACCGTCATGATCCACGGCGACCCCGCCGTAATCGACCACGCCTACGCGACCCATCCCGAGGTCCGCATCCTCTGGGCCCATGCCGGCAGCTACGCGTACCCGCCGCTGGTGCAGGACTACCTCGAACGCCACCCGCGCATGAACATGGACCTGTCCATGCGCAACCCGCGCATCAATCCCGGCGGCCAGATCGACGACGCCTGGTTCGAGCTCTTCCTGGCCCACCCCGACCGCTTCATGATCGGCGTGGACACCTTCACGCGCACCCGCTGGGAACAGTACACGCGCCTGAAGGACGAGACCCGCGCCTGGCTGAAACAACTCCCCGAGGACGTCGCCCGCGCGATCGCATGGGAGAACGGCGAAAGGCTCTTTCCCGCCCAGTAAGGGCCTGGATTCACCACGAAGCGCACGAAGGCACGAAGAAGGGCCAGGTCAAGGGCGATTCACAGGAAGGCCGAAAGATTCGAAGGATGAATCGGCTAAAACCGCCCGGGGCCTGGCCGACGCCGTGACCCGTCCAGCCCGCCGGCCGAGCCCCCTGTGGGAGCGGGCTCGCCCGCGAAGCCCCCGCCCGCGTCCGCTCGAGCACCAGCCCTCCAACCAACCCTCCCCGTCAGACCGTGCCCGATCCATTACCCCATCAATCTCGCTTCCAATCTTCCCCGCTTCCTGTAGACCGGTTTTCGCCATCGAACCAGCCCTTCTTCGTGCCTTCGTGCACTTCGTGGTGAATCAAGCCGTTCAACCACAAACGCATGAAAAAGCCCGCCACCCCACAAGGATGGCGGGCTCGGCTCCCGGCACCTGATCGTGATCAGACCTTGAACTGACCCACGCGCTGCTGCTGCTCGGAGGCCAGCTTGGACAGCTCCTCGGACGCATTGCGGATCTGCTCCGAACCCGACGCGGTCTGATCCAGCACCTCGGTGATGTTGGCCACGTTGCGGTTGATCTCCTCGGCCACCGTGGACTGTTCCTCGGCGGCGCTGGCGATCTGCGTGTTCATGTCGCTGATGCGGGTGACGGATTGCGTGATCGCGACCAGCGACTCGCCGGCCAGGTTCACCTGCTCCACGCTCTCGTGGGCCTTGGCACGACCGTCTTCCATCGCCTGCACCGCCTCGCGCGTGCCGGTCTGGACCCGCTCGATCATCTGCTGGATCTCGTGGGTCGAGTCCTGGGTGCGGCTGGCCAGCGTGCGCACCTCGTCCGCCACCACCGCGAAGCCGCGGCCCTGCTCGCCGGCGCGGGCGGCCTCGATCGCCGCGTTCAGCGCCAGCAGGTTGGTCTGATCGGCAATGTCGCCGATCACCTCGAGGACCTTGTTGATCTCCTCGGCGTCCTGCGACAGACGGCTGACCACCTCGGCGGCACTGTCCACCTGAGTGGACAGACCATTGATCGCGGTGACCGTCTTCTGCACCACCTGCTGGCCGGCGTTCGCGTCCTGGTCGGTGGTCTGCGCGGCGGCGGCGGCGTCCGCGGCATTCCGGGCCACTTCCTGCACGGTGGCCGTCATCTCGTTCATTGCGGTGGCGACCTGGTCCGTCTCCGCCTTCTGGCGGCGGACCTGCTCGTTGGTCTCCTCGCTGGTCGCGGACAGCTCGTTGGCCGCGGCCGCCACCTGGTCGGAACCGGCCGCCACCTGCTGGATCAGCACCCGGATCTTCTCCACGAAGTTGTTGAAGGCGATGGACAGATCCCCCAGCTCGTTCTTGCCGGATACTTCCAGCTGACGCGTCAGGTCCCCTTCGCCACTGGCGATATCGTTCAGACGGTCCACGGTCTGGCACAACGGCCGCACGATGCTGCGCGTCAGGAACCAGGCCAGCAGCGCGCCCAGGATCACCGCAATCGCGCCGACCATCACCACGGTACCCGTGGCATTGCGGGTCATGTCGACGTATGCGCTGCGATCGACCATCAGCTCGAGGACGCCCACCGCGTCCCCGGAGAAGTCCCGTACCGGACGGGCGATCACCGCCGTCGGCTCGCCCTGGTACGTCACGTTACGCACCAGGCGTTCGCCCTCCAGGACCCGCCGCATCTCCTCGGCGCTGAAGGTGGCATCACCGTCGATGGTGCCGCCAAAGCGACTGAAGCGTCCGTCGTCCCGCAGGTACAGTGCGACCGGCGCCCCCATCTCCTCGGTAAACTGCTCGAAGAAGGGATCACCGAAGGACAGGCCAAACTCCACCGAGCCCACGTGCTCACCGTTATGGGCGATCGGCACGACACCTCGAATCCCGAGGCCCGCCACACCCTCTTCCAGACCGGAGATCGGCGCCTGGTTATTGTTGGTATCGACCACGGTCTGGCGGAAGCCGGACAGGTCGTCATCGAAGCGGTCCGGACGATGCACGCGCAGGAAGGACGTCGCCGGCGGCGTATGGAACTGGTACTGGCGCACCCCGTAGTCCGTACTCAGCGACTCGAAGGTCGGCACGGTCATCGCGGCCAGCCGCTCGCGATCGCCCGTGGCCATTGCCTCCTGGATATCCGGGATGCGGGCGACCGTCTCGGCCATCGCCGTGGCTCGCGCCGCCTCCTGGTCCAGCCGATCCAGCAACTGTCCGGCCAGGTCGTTCAGCTCGCGCTGTTCGGCGCGATCCGCCATCGTGCCCAGGGCGTTCATCACCACCACCAGCGTCAGCACCACGGCGAGTACGACCACGCCGATGATGCCCACCATGAGCCGTACACCAATCCGGATATTCTCAAACATGTCTGCGCGTCCTTTCCTGCACCGGTTGCGGCCGGCTTCAGAATCAAGATTCAGGTCAGTCGTCCTTCCTAGCGGCGGCGAATCCTAAAACTTGAATACCAAAGTGCTTTCTTCCCCACAGGTTCTCAGGGGACAAGATTCCCTCGGTAGGCCGCTTCCGGCCTCCGCGCTCAGACGGGCTACAACAACAGAATCTCGGCAAACACGTAGACCACCAGGCTGATCAGCACCAGCGCCAGCACCGAGAGCAATGCCCCGCCACGCACCATGTCCAGCACCCGCAGCCGGTTGCTGGCGAACACGATGGCGTTGGGTGGCGTCGCCACCGGCAGCATGAAGGCCACCGACGCGGCAAACGCCACCGGCAGGGCCAGCAGCAGTACGGGCACGTCCATGCTCAGCGCGAACGCGGTCACCAACGGCAACAGCGTGGCCGCTGTGGCGGTATTGCTCGTCACATGACTCAGGGTCATGGTCAGGAGCGCCACCCCGGCCATGATCAGGATCAGCGGCCAGGCCTGGGCGATCACCAGGGCATCCGCCGCCAGCTCCGCCAGCCCGCTGGACTCGATCGCCGCGCCCAGGCTCAAGCCTCCGCCTACCAGCAACAGCACGCCCCAGGGGAGCTCGCGCGTATTGTCCCAGCTCAGCAGCCGGCGCTGTTCGCGCGAGCCCGACGGCACCAGAAACAGCAACCCGGCACCGAGGATCGCGATGCCGGCATCGGTCAGCGAGATCGGCAGCCAGCCCTCGAGCAGCGGCCGTGTCAGCCAGGCCAGCGCAACCAGCAGAAACACCCCGGCCACCCGCTTTTCCGCGACTGACCAGGGGCCCACGGTCGCGCGCTGTTCATCCAGCAGCGCGCGCAGACCGTTCAGCTCCACCCGGTGCACCGGAAACACCCAGCGGGTCAGCGACCACCACGCAAGGGCCAGCAGCACCGCCGCCAGCGGCAGCCCCAGGGTCATCCATTCCAGGAATCCGATCTCCATCTCGTGGCGATCGCCAAGGTATGCGGCCGTCAGGGCATTTGGCGGCGAACCGATGATGGTCGCCATGCCCCCGATGTTCGCGGCGAACGCGATGCCCAGCAGGAGCGCCAGGGCCGGGCGGCGCGACTCCATGTCCGGCCCCTGTGGCGACGCGCCACGCTCGATCAGCCCCAGCACCGAGAGCGCGATCGGCAGCATCAGGGCCGCCGTCGCGGTATTGCTGACCCACATGGACAACCCCGCCGTGGCCAGCATGAAGGCCCCCACCAGCACATGCAGGCGATTGCCGGCGCGCGCCACGATCGCCAGCGCCATGCGCCGGTGGAGATCCCAGCGCTGCACGGCCAGGGCAATGGCGAAGCCGCCCATGAACAGGAAAATGATCGGATTCGCGTACGGCGCGGTGGCCTCGTCCATGGGCACGATGTCGAGCACCGGCAGGACCGCGATCGGCAGGAGCGCCGTCACCGGCAGCGGCAGGGCCTCGCTGATCCACCAGGTCGCCATGAACAGCGTCAGACCCAGCACCCGCCAGGCCGCCGGATCGAACCCCGCCGGGGCCGGCACCAGCAGGAAGATGACGAAGATCGCCGGCCCCAGCAACAGACCGATGCGCCCGCGCCAGTTCACCGGAGGGGTCTTTTCCGGTTGGGTGTCGCGTTGCCCTGCCGTGTCCTCGGTCGCTGCCATGGGCCTCTTTCGTCGGTCAAGCATCAGGGTATAGGGCCCGGGCCAAAACCAACCCGTACCATCGGAAATTGCATCGTCCGGGCAACGTGACTATCGTTGTCGCGTTATGCGGCGTGCCCGTTTCGGGACGCTGCCACAGCAGTTTCTCACGACACTGTCCAAGGAGTCTTTCATGGCCTACGAACTGCCCGATCTGCCCTACGCCAAGAACGCGCTGGAGCCGCACCTCTCCGCCGAGACGCTGGAATACCATCACGACAAGCACCACGCGACCTACGTGACCAAGCTGAACGGCCTGCTGCCGGGCTCCGAGTTCGAAAACGCCACGCTGGAAGACATCATCAAGAAGGCCCCGGCCGGCGGCATCTTCAACAACGGCGCCCAGGTCTGGAACCACACCTTCTACTTCAACTGCATGGCCCCGAACGCCGGCGGCGAGCCCTCGGGCAAGCTGGCCGATGCCATCAACAGCGCCTTCGGCTCCTTCGACGCCTTCAAGGAGAAGTTCAACGAGTCCGCCGTTGGCAACTTCGGCTCCGGCTGGACCTGGCTGGTGCAGAACAGTGATGGCTCGGTGGAGATCGTCAACACCTCCAACGCCGCCAACCCGCTGCGCGACGGCAAGACCCCGCTGCTGACCTGCGACGTCTGGGAGCACGCCTACTACATCGACTACCGCAACGCCCGCCCGAAGTACCTCGAGAACTTCTGGGCCGTGGTGAACTGGGACTTTGTGGCCCAGCAGATGAAGTAAAGTCCCAAGCGGACTAAACTAGGCGCCTTTGGCCGCATGACGCGGCCGCGCCTTTCATCGAGCCGGCGGCCCTCCGCCGGCTCTTTGGTTTCGGAGAACCCCATGAGCGACGCCCTGCAGAACACCTACAAGCGCCTGCCCGTTGCCTTCGAGCGCGGCGAAGGCGCCTGGCTGTGGGATACCGACGGCAAGCGCTATCTCGACGCCCTGTCGGGGATCGCGGTGTGTGGCCTTGGCCACGCCCATCCCAAGGTCGCCCAGGCCGTCTGCGACCAGGCCAGCACCCTAGTGCACACATCCAACCTCTACCGCATCCCGCTGCAGGAACAGCTGGCGCGGCGCCTGTGCGCACTGTCCGGCATGGATCGCGCCTTCTTCTGCAACTCGGGGGCCGAGGCCAACGAGGCGGCGATCAAGCTCGCCCGCCTGCATGGCCGTGCCCGCGGGATCGCCGAGCCGAAGATCGTGGTGATGGAAGGCAGCTTCCATGGCCGCACCATGGCCACCCTGTCCGCCACCGGCAACGCGAAGGTCCGGGCCGGATTCGAGCCGCTGGTATCGGGCTTTGTGCATGTGCCCCACGGCGACGCCGAGGCAGTCGAAGCCCTGGCGGCCGACCCGGACGTCGTCGCGATCCTGGTGGAGCCGGTCACCGGCGAGGGCGGCATCCATGTCCCGCCGCCCGGCTACCTGCGCCGCCTGCGCGAGCTGGCCGACCAGCACGGCTGGCTGCTGATGCTGGACGAGATCCAGGCCGGCATCGGCCGTACCGGGCACTGGTTCGCCTTCCAGCACGAGGGCATCCCCCCGGATGTGGTCAGCCTGGCCAAGGGTCTCGGCAACGGCATCCCCATTGGCGCCAATCTGGTGGCTGGTGCCGCCCGCGAGCTCTTCAGCCCGGGCATGCACGGCACCACGTTTGGCGGCAACCCGCTGGTGTGCCGGGCGGCGCTGGCCGTACTCGATGTGATGCAGGACGAGGCCCTGTGCGAACAGGCGTCCCGTCAGGGCGAGCTCCTGCTGAACCGACTGCGCGACCGCCTCGCGGACCATGCGGGCGTCGTCGCCGTGCGTGGCCGCGGTCTGATGATCGGGGTCGAACTGGACCGCCCCGCCGGCGAGCTGGTCATGGCGGCGCTGGAGCGGGGGCTGATCCTGAACGTGACCGCGGATCGGGTCATTCGCCTGTTGCCGCCGCTGATCATCGACGACGACCAGGTGGAACAGATCGCCGTAACCGTAGCCGACCTGGTGGACGCGTTCCTGGCGTCGCCCCAAGCCAACGAGGTCTCCGCATGAACCCACGCCACTACCTCTCGTTCCTGGATCTCTCCGGCGACGAAACCCGGGCCCTGCTGCAGCGCGCCATCGAGCTCAAGCAGCAACTGAAGGCCGGCGAGCACCACGACGACCTGCTGCGCGGCAAGACCCTCGGCATGATCTTCGAGAAGTCCTCCACCCGCACCCGCGTGTCGTTCGAAGTGGGCATGCAGCAGCTGGGCGGCAACGCCCTGTTCCTGTCCCCGCGCGACACCCAGCTGGGACGCGGCGAGCCGATCGAGGACACCGCCCGCGTGCTCTCGCGCATGGTCGACTGCGTGATGATCCGCACCTACGAGCACGAGAAGATCGAGCTGTTCGCCAAGCACGCCACGGTGCCGGTGATCAACGGCCTGACCGACCTCGAGCACCCGGCCCAGCTGCTGGCCGACCTGCAGACCTACTTCGAGCATCGCGGCGACATCCGCGGCAAGCGCGTCGCCTGGATCGGCGACGGCAACAACATGTGCCACAGCTACATGTACGCCGCGCGCCTGCTGGACTTCCAGCTGGTCGCCGCCTGCCCCGAGGGCTACGACCCGGAACCCAGCGTGGTCGATACCACGCGCGAACACTTCGAGCTGACCCGCGATGCCCGCGCCGCCGCCGAGGGTGCGGATCTGGTCGTCACCGATGTCTGGGCCAGCATGGGCCAAGAGCAGGAAAAGAGCGCCCGCCGCCGGGCCTTCTCCGGGTTCTTCGTGGATGCCGACCTGATGCGGCTCGCCAACGACGATGCGCTGTTCATGCACTGCCTGCCGGCACACCGAGAGGAAGAGGTCTCCACCGAGGTCCTGGAAGGCCCGCAGAGCGTCGTCTGGGACGAGGCCGAAAACCGCCTCCACGCCCAGAAGGCCCTGCTCGAATTCCTCATCACCCTCAACGCCGACCAGCGCACGTCGTAAGGGCGAAAAGCGTTAACAGGAAGATGGGAAGTTAGGAAGGGTTATTGGTGAGGTGGCATCCCCGGCGCGGCGGCTAGCATCGCGCGGTGGGCGAAATCTCGGCCCCCACAATCAAAACCTTCCTGTCTTCCCATCTTCCTGTGAAACGCCCTTGACCTGAACCTTCAGGCGGGCGCGCGGCGGCGGGCATGGATGCGCCGGCGGGTCTGCCAGCGGTAGACGACGCGCCAGCCGAGCAGGAAGGCCAGGATGGCCGCGTACAGGGCCACCTCGGCGTAGTCAGCCCGCGCGAGCCACAGGAAATGCAGGATAGCCAGCACGCCGGCCACGTACACCCCGCGGTGCAGCCAGACCCACCCCTTCTTCAGCCAGCGCTGGGCACCATCGGTGGAGGTGACCGCCAGCGCCAGCAGGATCACCCAGGCGGCGAAGCCGACCATCACGAACGGCCGCTCGGTCAGGTCGTAGAGCACCAGTTCCCAGTCGAAGAACAGGTCCACGCCCAGCCAGATCAGGGCGTGCGCGGTCACGTAACCGAACGCGACCAGCCCCAGCATCCGCCGCAACCGGGTGAGCCACGCCAGCCCGGTCATCCGCCGCAGCGGGGTCACCGCCAGCGCCACCAGCAGCGCGATCATCGCGTGCGTGCCGGATAGCTCCAGCAGCTTCTCGATCGGGTTCACACCCAACCCGCCGAACCAGCCAAGCGTACGCAAGCCGATCCACATGGCCGGCAGAAGCGCCACCAGCAGGACGGCCCACCACACCCCGGTGGGCGGACGGGACCGGGCTCGACGGGTTGTGGCGGTCATGCCCCCATCCCGTCAGAAGTGCTCGCGCAGGTCCATGCCCTCGTACAGCGACGCCACCTCGTCCCCGTAACCGTTGAACATCTCCGTGCGCCGGCGCCGGAACTCGCCGATGCGGCGCTCGGTGCGCTGCGACCAGCGCGGATGATCCACGTCCGGATTCACGTTGCTGTAAAAGCCGTACTCGTCAGGCTGCGCCTGGTTCCACAGGGTCGGTGGCTGGTCCTCGACGAAGCGGATGTGCTGAATGGACTTGATGCTCTTGAAGCCGTACTTCCACGGTACCACCAGCCGGATCGGCGCCCCGTTCTGGTTGGGCAGCACCTCGTCGTACAGACCGACCGCGAGGATGGTCAGCGGGTGCATCGCCTCGTCCAGGCGCAGGCCCTCGGTATAGGGCCACTGCAAACCACCGGAACTGGCCCGGCGCCGGGGCCGCTGCCCCCGCAGGTTTTCGGGGTCGTGAATACTCTCGAAGGCCACGTAGCGCGCACCCCCGCGCGGCTGCGCCTGCTCGATGATGCGGTTCAACTCGAAGCCGATCCAGGGGATCACCATCGACCAGCCTTCCACACAGCGCATGCGATAGATGCGCTCCTCCAGCGACCAGGGGCTGATGAAGTCCTCCACCGCGTACTCACCCGGGTTGTCGCACAGCCCGTCCACCGTGATCGTCCAGGGATCGGTCTTCAGCTGATCGGCGTAGGTCTTCGGATCCCCCTTCCCCGGGCCCATCTCGAAGAAGTTGTTGTAACTGGTGATCTCGTCGTACGAGGTCTTCGACTCGTCGGTCGAGAAATCGCTGGGTTCGAATTCCAGCGGATACCCCCGCAGGGCGGCGGAGGCCGGCAGCGCCGCGCCCAGCCCACCGAGCGCCAGACCAGCGCCCAGCCCGATCCCCGTTCGCAGGAAATCGCGCCGCCGCGCGTAGATCTCCGGCGGCGTAATCTCGCTACGGGAACACTCGGAACGACGTCGGGTGCGGATCAGCATGGCCTGCCCTCGCAACTGTTCGGCGGCGACGGGAAACGCCGCCACTCGTGCACCATGGACCAGCAGCGCCCGCTCGAGTTCGGATCGCGTACTCCATAAGGGAAATCGAGGAACAATAAGAATTTTCTGCTTGCGGGCCGGCCGAAACGATATATAAGGCTTTTCTGATACCGCAGTCCGGGGTGGCCCGGCCGGCTTGTCAGGAGACCCGACAATGGACCCGACGATCGATGATGCGGCCGATGGCGCCGACGAGATCGCCAGCCTGTTCGACACTCAGCTCGTGAACGACCGCGGCCCGGCGCGTCACGCCGCCCGCCGCACCCTGGAACGCCTGATGGAAGAACGCGCCCTGCGCGCCCATCTTCAGGACGACTTCGACCTCGACATCCCGCACGAGGCGATGGACTGGTGACCCCCGGGGTGGCCTCGCGCCACCCCTCGCCTGCAGGCAGCCCTGTTGCACCACAGAGGGCACAGAGGACACGGAGAACAGCCAGATCAAAAGCGAAAAGCATTCACAGGAAGATTGGAAGACCGGAAGGTTTTTTGGGTGCCGGAAGCGCTGTATCCAGGTCACGATCAGCCCCGGCGCGCAGGGTTAACCCGGGGACCCCACAGCAACCCTTCCTACCTTCAAATCTTCCTGTTAATCGCTTTTGACCTGCCTTTTTCCCTGTGTCCTCTGTGCCCTCTGTGGTGAAAACGCCCTAATCGTCCTCGTACCCCGTCAGCTCCACAAAGCCTCGCCCGATCGCCTCTCCGTCCGGATCGAGGATATCCACGGCGCCCTCCCAGTAGCGGATCACGGTGTCCATCTCCTGTTCGTCGCGGATGGCGCGCACGGTGAATTCGCGTGACGCCGAGCCGTCCGGCGGCGCGATGCGCATGGCCCACTCCACCGGATAGCGATTGCCGGAGGGCTGTGTGGCCCAGCGCCGGAGTTCCAGTTCGACCTGATCGGGCTCCAGAAGCCGATCTTCGGCGTCCCCCGGCATCCAGCGGCCCTTGGACAGCGGATGCGGCTCCCCGTCCTCCTTGCGCAACTGGTAGTACATGACGTCCAGCCCGTCGTCGAACTGCAACGCGAACCAGTCCCAGCCCACCTGATCCTCGGACAGAGCACTGGTGCTCCACTCGCGGTCCATCCAGGCCTGACCGATCACCGCCAGGCGCCCGAGCTCCGCGCGCTCGACCTCCCCGCGCACCGCGATACGGGGCATGGAGTAGTAGTAGGAGGCATTGCCCGGCTCCGGGCCCTTCTGGCTGAGCCCCGCCTCGCCCTGGAGGACCGGGCCGCGCAGGGGCTCCAGTTCCAGCGCCAGCCGGTAGTCGTCCACGCTGAAGTCCAGCGTCCAGCGATCCCGGTCCAGATCGGCCAGCTGCCAGCCCTCGGCCCAGACCCGGCCGACCGGCTCCGTGGCCCCGGCCAGCCCCGCCCCGTCGCGTACGAAACGCTCCTCGGAGGCATGGTGCCCGGCCTCGCGATCGATCACCGCCGTATGCGCCATCCAGATATCCGGGCTGGCCCAGGCCGAGTCGTGCCAGTGCGCATCCCCCGCCAGCTCCGGCGCCAGCCCGACGCGGAAGAAGGTGATGTGAAAGCCCAGCCGCTCGCCCTCCGGCCCGTCGAGATTGCCGGTCACATACCACCACTCGTTGCGAAACCCCGGGTGCGGCCCGTGATCACGCGGAAACTCGAACACCCGCGGCGCATCCGCACGCCGGAACCCGTCCGTCTCCTCCCCGCCCAGGGCCTCGCCCACCCGCAGCCCGGTCACCCCCGGATCATCGGTCTCGGGCGGATCCACACCCCCGCAGGCGCCCAACACCCCCACCATCATCAGCACCATAACCACCCGCAGGCGCAGCCCCAGTGGGAGCCTGCTTGCAGGCGAAGCCCCTGCCCGCGCTGGACCCTGCCAAACCCCATTCGCGGGCAAGCCCGCTCCCACATGTCCCAACCAACGCCTCATCCAGTCCATCACGGCACCTCTCTAAGGGCGGGTACCAGGCGCATCCGCGCCATTCGCCAGGCCGGAATCACCGAGGCCAACAGCGCGGCCCCGATCCCCAGCAGCACGGTCTCGAC
Source organism: Thioalkalivibrio sp. ALE22 (assembly GCF_000381445.1). Lineage (NCBI taxonomy): Bacteria > Pseudomonadati > Pseudomonadota > Gammaproteobacteria > Chromatiales > Ectothiorhodospiraceae > Thioalkalivibrio > Thioalkalivibrio sp. ALE22. The sequence continues at coordinate 6,966 of NZ_KB906506.1, read as the reverse complement.
CACCTCGTCCCAGGGCAGACGCAGGTCCATCCCCCAGCCGAAAGCCTCGCGGTTGATCACCTCGATCAGCAGCCAGCCCATGCCCAGCCCCAGCGGGATCGCCGCCAGCGCGGCAAACGTGCCGAGTACCCCGCCCTGCAGCACGACCAGACCACGCACGCCCCCGGGCAAAAGCCCGAGGCTGCGCAGCGTGGCGAACTCCCGCGCCCGTTCCATCTGCAACGCCATGAGCGCGCCCAGGATCGCGATGAAGGCCACCACCAGCGTGATCACCCGCAGCAAATGGGTAATGGCGAACGTCCGGTCGAAGATCGCCATCGACTCCTGCTCGATATCGCCCGGTCGTGTCACCAGCGCCGCGCGGTCCTGCTCTGCCAGCCAGGCTTCCAGGCGTTCCACGACCGCTTCCACATCCACCCCCGCCGGCAACCGGAGCCCGAACGACCCCACTCCATCGGGTGGCATGCCCGCCCGGACAAAGGCCGCCTGGGTCATCAGCACAGTACCGCTCGGGTTGCCGTAATCACGGTAGATCCCGAGGACTTCGAAGGGGCGCTGGCCGCCGGGCACCGCCAGCGACAGCCGATCCCCCGGCCGAACGTCGTGGTGCGCCGCAAACGGCTCGGTCACCAGCACCGCATCCTCTGTCGCGAGCCGCTCCCCCAGCGCTTCACGCGCCACCGTGCTCTCCAAAAGCGGCAGATAATCCAGCCAGTTGGCATGCGGTCGCACCACATAGAGATCGACCAGGCCGCGCTCGCTGACGACCTCCTGACTGGACCCGGTACTGACCGACACGGCTCCCGAGCGCGCCACCAGGTCGGCCATCCAGTCCTCGGGCAGACGCGCACCACCGCGCGCCGAAGCCGGCGCCGCGGGCACCACGTAAAGATCCGACGTCAGTGCCTGGCCCAGCCACTGCTCCACACTGCCGCGAAAGCTGCCGACCATCACCGCCACGCCGATCGCTGCCGCCAGCGCCAGGGTCAGCGCCGAGGTAGCAGGCGCGCTGCGCGACAGGCTGCGCTCCAGGCTGCGCACCGCGATGCGCGGCAGGGTCACCCCGCGAACCAGCGCCGCCAGCCCGCGCAGCGTCCACGCCAGCACCCAGGGCAACAGCAGTACAAAACCGGCAATCAGCAGGAACAACGCCACAAAGCCGCCCACCAGCGCCACCGCGCCGGTGACGATCAAACCACCCCCCGCGAGCAGCAGCGCGATGGACAGCACAGCCAGCCATGCCGCCCAGCGACGGGCGCGGCGCTCCAGACCCCCGCGCCCCGTGCCGCCCGCACGCGCTGCCTCCCAGGCAGGGGCCAGCGCCGCCAACAGCGAGAGCCCCACTCCCAGCAGGAACACCGCCCCCAGGGCCAGCGGGCGCGGCGTCACCCCGGTTACTGCCACCGCGAAGAAGTGATCCGTGACGGTCTGCGCCACCTGCGCCACCAGCACCTGCGCCAGCGCAATGCCCAGTAGCGCGCCCAGCAGCGTCCCGATCACGCCGACCAGCAACGCCTCCAGCAACACCACGCCGAAGATCGCCCGCCGGCCCACACCGACCAGGCGCAGACTCGCGATCACTTCGCGGCGCCGGAGCACGGCAAAGGTCTGGGTGTTGTAGATCAAGAATGCTGCGATCAGCAGCGCCAGCAGGCTCATCGCCGTCAGGTTGGTGCGAAATGCCTGGGCCAGCTCGCGCGCGGCCTGCCCCCGGCTCTCCACCGGCACCAGCTCCAGTTCGGCGGGCAGCGCCTCGGCCAGCACATCGACCTCGGCATCCGTCAGCCGTACATCGATCCGATCCAGCCGCCCCAGCCGGTCGAGCAGACCCTGCGCCGTGGCGATATCCGTCACCCATAGCGAGCCACCACCCTCATCGGTCGCGGTGTCCGCCTGGTCACGCTCGGCCGCTCGATCAATGACCGTCACCTCGCGCGCACCCCCCGCCGCCTCCAGCGTCACACGCGACTCGTGAGCCCGGCCCGAATCGCGGAACCACCCCGCCGGCGGCAGAATCGTCCCCGGCTCGGTCACCAGGCGCTGCACCGGGGCATCGCCGATATCGGAAGCCGCGCCGCGAAACGGCCCCTCGGCCAGCGGATCGACACCCAGCACATAGATCGTGCTGCCGTCCGGCAGACGGGCCGGCCCCTCCACGATCGGAGCGGTATCACGCCATCCGGCCATACGCAGCTCGCGGTACAAGGCCTCGTCGAACCCGCTGGCCGGCCCCAGGACCTGGTGCGTCGCAGCGCCTGCGACCTCATCCATGGAGCGGTCAAACGCCCGCTGGGCCGACTGGTTCGCCAGGTCCACCGCGAGCACCACGGCCACGCCAATGATCACCCCCACCAGCGTCAGCAACCGCTGCAGCGGCCGCCGGCGCCAGTCGCGCAGCCAGGCTCGCAGGACCAGAAGGCTCATGCGGGAGCGGCTTCCGTGGAACCGGCCGACTGCAGGAGCCCGTCGCGCATGGTCAGAACCCGGTCCAGCCGACCCGCCAGTTCATGACTGTGGGTCACCAGCAGCAACGAACAACCGGTGGCCCGAACCTGCTCCAGCAACAGGGCAAACACCGTCTCGCCGGTGCGCGAGTCGAGGTTGCCGGTGGGCTCGTCCGCCAGGATCAGCGCGGGTTCGTGCACCAGCGCCCGCGCGATCGCGACGCGTTGCTGCTCGCCACCGGACAGGGCCTCCGGATACCGCGCGCCCTTGTCGCCCAGCCCCACCGCCTCCAGCTGCGCCGCGGCGCGCTCGCGGCGTTCGCCGGCAGGCAAGTCTGTCGCCAGCTCCAGTGGCAGCATCACATTCTCCAGCACGGTCAGCGTCGGAATCAGGTGAAACGACTGGAACACGATCCCTACGCGGCCCCGCCGCAGGCGCGTGCGCGCCGCCTCGTCCAGCCCCGCCAGCGCCTGCCCCGTAAGGTGCACCTGGCCGCGCGCCGCCGCCTCCAGCCCGGCCGCGAGATGCAGCAGGGTGGACTTGCCGCTGCCGCTCTCACCGACAATCGCCACCCGCTCCCCGGCGCGAAGCGCGAAATCCACCCCGTGCAGCACCTCCCCCTCGCCGGGGTAGGCAAACGCCACATCGGTCAGCGACAGCACCACGCCTTTTACCGAGCCTTGTTGCTCCATCGCACCCACCTTCGCAATACACGCAATCTTCGCCTGCGAGCAGGCTCCTACCCGGCAGGGGAAGCCCCCCGTAGGAGCCTGCTCGCAGGCGAACAATCCTCATTGAACGCCCCGCACCCTCTGCCCCCCTGCAGACCATGAAGAGTAGATGAATGTTTCAAAACCCCGCACAAGCGGTTGATTGAGGCCCGTCATCCGTTAGAATAAGCAGCATCTCCACACGCGGGAACACGCCTTGAAACGTCGATCACGAAGTCGATCTATCCGCGCCTAGCGGCAAGCGCCCGTTCCCCGACCGGTCGCTTCCGTCAGGCCTCTTTGATCAAAGAGCCGGGAGCGGCCGGGCCCAGCCCGACCCGAACCTGGACCATCCACCGCATCCGTGCGGCGCCTCGCCGGTCTGTGCCCGAGCACAGTCCACTCCGAGCGCCCCGATGCCGCCGGGAGAAGGGCATGGAGCTTCACCTCGAACAGTCCATCATCGAGCTGAAGGAGCTGTTGCGTCTGGACGACCGCGACGGGCTCCACGAACTGCTCGACTACATGCGCGTGCAGGATATCGCCCACGCGCTGATGGAGCTGGGCGACGACGACCTCTGCGCCGTGTTCAACCTGCTGCCGCCCGGGCGCAAGGCGGACGTCTTCGCCTACCTCGACACGGCACATCAGATCCGCCTGCTGGAGGCCTCCCCGCGCGAGGATGCCCGCTTCATCCTCTCCGAGATGGAGGCGGACGACCTCACCGCCCTGCTCCAGACCCTGGACCCGGACACGCTGCGCGGCTACCTGCGCCTGCTGCCGTTCCGCGCCATCCGCCGGGCGCTCAAGCAGCTCAACTATCCGGAGGACTCGGTCGGCCGCGTGATGTCGCCGGACGTGGTCGCGGTGGACCCGGACTGGACACTCAAGCGCGCACTGGCGTTCATCCGCCGCAACGCCGACGAGCACTCCAACAACGTGATCTTCGTGGTCGACCAGGACCGCGTCCTCCTGGCCGCCGTGCCCATCCGCCACTTCCTGCGCGCCGGTGCCGACAGCCCGGTGCGCGACCTGCTGGACGAGGGCGAGCCGATTACCATCGCGGTCTCCGAAGACGCGGTGGAGGCCGCCCGCCGCATCCAGCACTACGACCTGGAGACCCTTCCCGTCGTCGGCGAGACCGGCGAGCTGCTGGGCGTGGTCACGGTGGACGACGTAATGGACCTGATCGAGGCCGAATCCACCGAGGACTTCCACAAGCTGGGCTCGGTGGGCACCCTGCCCCTATCGCCGCAGGAGGCGAGCCCGTTCCTGCTCTATCGCAAGCGGATCGGCTGGCTGCTGGGCCTGGTGGCCTTCAATACCATCGGCGCCATGATGATCTCCCAGTACGAAGAGATCATCGAAGCGGTGGTGGTGCTGGTGTTCTTCCTCCCGCTGCTGATCGCCTCCGGTGGTAACGCAGGCGCGCAAAGCTCCACGCTGATGGTGCGTGCCATGGCCACCGGCGAGGTCACCGCCCGCGACTGGCTCAAGCTGTGGGCCAAGGAGATGGGCGTCTCCGTGACCCTGGGCGTCAGCATGGGCGTGGCGGTCTCGCTGGTCGGCCTGTGGCGCGGCGGTCCGGAGATCGCACTGCTGGTCGCCCTGGCCATGACCGTCATCGTCACCGTGGCCAGCATCCTCGGCATGCTCCTGCCGGTGGTCCTGAACAAGCTCCGCCTCGATCCGGCCACGGCCAGCGTCCCGCTGGTCACCTCGCTCGCCGACATCGGCGGTATCCTGATCTACTTCTCGCTGGCCGTAGCCCTGCTCGGCCTCGCAACTCCGTAAGGTACCTCGCGCATGAGCGCCACCGAACCCGATCTCGAGACCCTGCCGCAGGTGATCGCCGACGCCCTGGACGAACCGGAGGCGGACGTCCTGCAGGCAATCTGCGGCTCCTACGCCGCGCCGGACCTCTCCGACGCGCTGGAGACCCTGCCAGCCGAGCAGATGGAGGCCTTCTTCCAGCGCCTGGACGTCGAGTGCACGGCGGATATCTACGCCCACCTGGAACCGGACCATCAGTCACGGGTGTTCCAGGCGCTGGACGACGCGCACGCCAGCCGCCTGGTCGCCGCGCTGTCCTACGACGACGCCGTCTCCGTCATCGACGGCCTGGAGGACGACCAGGCCGAATCCCTCCTGGAGACCCTGCCAGACGACGACCAGGAGGCCCTGGAGACCCTGCTCGGCTACCCGGAGGAGAGCGCCGGGCGTCTGATGACGCCCGAGTTCGCGACCGTCCAGCCGGACTGGTCCGTGGCCGAGGCCATGGATCACCTGCGGGAACACAGCGATCTGGCCGAGACCGTCAACACCATCTTCGTGATCACACCCAACGGCGAACTGCTCGGCTGGGTGCGCCTGAAAGAACTGCTGCTGTCGCGTCCCTCCACCAGCGTGCGCGAACGCATGCACACAGATGTCGTCAGCATCGCGGCGGAGGAAGACCGCGAAGAGGCCGCCCACCGCATCTCCCACTACGACCTGGACGTGCTCCCGGTCGTGAACGACGACGGCCACCTCCTCGGCATCATCACCGTCGACGACGTAATGGACGTGCTGCGCGCGGAGACCACCGAGGACTTCCACCGCATGGCCGCGGTCGGCGACGTCGTGCTCTCTCTGCGCGACGCCAGCATGCAGCTCCTCTACCGCAAGCGCATCGGCTGGCTGGTGATCCTGGTCGCCGTGAACATCCTCTCCGGCATGGCCATCGCCCACTTCGAGGCCGCCATCGAGACCGTGGTCGCGCTGATCTTCTTCCTGCCCATGGTCATCGCCACCGGGGGCAACGCCGGCGCCCAGGCCTCCACGCTCGTGGTGCGCTCACTGGCCACCAACGACATCAAACTCCAGGACTGGTGGCGCCTGGGCGGCAAGGAAATCCTCGTCTCCTCCGCCCTGGGTGCCACCCTCGCCGGCGCCATCTGGCTCTCCGGCAACTGGCTCGGCAGCCTCGAGGTCGCCAATGCCATCGCGCTGGGCATGTTCCTGGTCGTCCTGTTCGGCTCCATGTTCGGCCTGCTGCTCCCCTTCACCCTCACCCGCTTCGGCGTCGACCCGGCCGTCGCCAGCGCCCCGCTGATCACCTCCGTCGTCGACGTCGTCGGCATCACCATCTACTTCGCCACCGCCGTCGCCATCCTCGGCCTCTGATTCGCATTCTCCGTAGGAGCCTGCTTGCAGGCGAAGCCCCTGCCAACGCCTGGCCGGCACCGAAACACCACCCTCCCCGCGGGCGCCCCCTTCTGGCAACGCCCTTGTGGGAGCGGGCTTGCCCGCGAAACCCCTGCCAAAAGAAACCCGTCATTGCGAGGAGCAGAGCGACGAAGCAATCGGCCTGAGATCCCGGAGCGCTTCTCGTAGACCCGCGCCCAGTAACCCGAAGAGCCGGGATCTCCACCGATGAGCGAAACCCACCACATCCCGGACCACCACCGAGGACCACCCGGAACAAAGACGAAATCGGCAACAGCCCCCGAGACACACATCAGCGGTCCAATCCACGAGCCGGGTTGTGTGCGTCAAGTTGTGCAGAAATGAGTCGGCCATGTTCGGTTGGTCCGTATGGCTCAGGCGGCCTCGGCCTGCCGGAGCAAGATCTTCTTGTGTTCTTTGAGCAGATCCATGTTCAGGTAGCGGTTGTCCTCCAGCCAGCCTTCGTGGATTTCGACGGCCAGGGCCCGCACCAGACGTAGACAGCTGTGGGTGTTGGGGAAGATCCGGACCACCCGGGTCCGGCGCCGGATCTCCTCGTTCAGCCGCTCGAGCATGTTGGTGCTCTTCATGTGCTTGTGGTGGG